>NZ_JBSGDD010000057.1:0-49442 GCF_053602195.1 Kitasatospora sp. NPDC004531
GGGAACTGCGCGAGGCGGAGGGTACCCATCCGCAAGATCGCGACGCAGGACAATGACCTGCACTTGATCGCGACCTTGCGGACGTGTTTTGCGCTTGTCGCGCAGTTCCCCGCGCCCCTGGTGGTGCTGCCCCTTGTTTCCGGGTCCACCCGGTCGCGTGTCGCGTGGCTAAATGTCAGGGTTGGGGTGATTTGCGATATAGCTGGACCCGACCCCAGGAGGCCCGACATGGCGCAGCCCCACACTCCCACGCCCGCAGATCTGCAGAAGAACGTGACGGAGGCGCAGCCGAGCGGTGAGCGTGGGCGGACGGCGCTCGCGGTCGGCGTGGTGGAGAAGATCGCCGGGATGGCCGCCCGTGAGGTGGCCGGGATCCACGCGTTGGGGTCGGGGTTCTCGCGGACGTTCGGGGCGATGCGGGACCGGGTGCCCGGGTCGAAGTCGAGTGTCGGGCGCGGGATCAAGGCGGAGGTGGGGGAGAAGCAGACCGCCATCGACATCGCGCTGGTGGTGGAGTACGGGGTGGTGATTCCGCGGCTGGCCGCGGAGGTGCGGTCGAACATCATCGAGGCGGTCGAGCGGATGACCGGCCTGGAGGTGGTCGAGGTGAACATCGCCGTGAACGACGTCCATCTGCCCGACGAGCCGGACGAGGAGGAGGAAGAGGAGCCCTCGTCCTCCGCGCGGCGTCCGCGGGTGCAGTGAACTTCCCTGACAGTGACCGACCGCTGAGGAGTGGTGGATGAACCTGGCGTTGGTGGGCCTGCTCGCCGGCATGGCCCTCGGATTCGCCGGCTACTTCGGCGGTTTCGCCGCGTTCCTGCTGGTCGCGGTGTTGGGTGCGGTGGGTTTCGTGGTGGGTCGGCTGATCGAGGGGGACCTCGAACTCGGTGACCTCGGCGAGTTGCTGCGCGGCCGGGACCGGCGCCGCTGATGGCGGTCGCTCGGCCGCCCGCGCAGCGCGGCAGTGAGCAGATCGCCGACCGGGTGTACCGGCGGATCGCGGCCCGGGCCGCCGCCGACGCGCTGGCCCCGGCGTGGCAGGACCGTCCGGAGCCCGCGCCGCGGCCGAAGGCGTTGGCGCTGTACGCGCACGGCCGGGTCCGGTTGACGCTGCACGTGGAGCTGCCGTTCCCGTGCGACGTGGCGGCGCTGGCCCGGACGGTGCGGGACGCGGCGTGCACCCGGGTGGCCGAGCTGACCGGCACCACCGTCGTCTCGGCCGAGGTGGTCGTGGACCGCCTGCACCCGGCGGCGGCGCTGCGGTGAGCGGGTCGACGCAGGCGGCGGAGGTGCGCAGGCGCAGCGCGGGCCGGTGGCTGCGCTCGGAGCGCGGGGTGGTGACGGCGCTGGTGGTGGCCGTCGTGGTGGTGGCGGCCGGGACGCTGCTGTACGACGCGATCGCGGTGCGCTCCGGCGGGCAGGCCCGGGCGTGGCGGCGGGATCTGGCGCACCAGTTGGCGACCCGGCACCTGGACGACCCGTGGGTGCTGGGCTTCGCCGCCGGGGCGGTGCTGCTGGGTCTGGTGCTGCTGGCGTTGGCGCTGCGGCGGGGGCTGGGCCGCTGGCTGGCGTTGGAGCCGCGCGGGACGGCGATGCACCGCAGTGCGCTGGCCGCGATGCTGTCCCGGCGGGCGCAGAAGCGTGCCGACCTGCACTCCTGGCAGGTGAAGGTGGGGCGGTGGCGGACCCGGGTGACCGTCGCGGGCACCACCGATCCGGCGGGGGTGGAGCAGGACCTGCGGGCCGAGCTGGCCCGGATTCCGCTGGCCGGTCCGCACCGGCTGGACGTCCGTACCCGGCCGGTGCGGGAGCGCGGTCACCACCGCCGGGAACTCGCCGAGTTGGAGCCGCCCCGATGAGCCGAGGTGCCGTCAATCGATCGATCCTGGCCGTCGTCGGGCTCCTGCTGCTGGTCGGCGGGGCGCTGGTGCTGCTCGGCGGCCTGGACGTGTACCGGCACCTGGGGGTCACCCCGCCGCACTGGTGGCCGCTCACCTCGCCCGACCAGCCGGTGCTCAGCACCGCCAGCCGCACCCGTTGGACGGATCGCGACTGGTGGTGGCCGGTGGCGATCGGGGTGCCCGCGCTGCTGGTGCTCGGCGGGCTGTGGTGGCTGTTCTCGCAGCTGCGGCGCGGCGGCCCGGCCGGTGTCGACCTGCCGTCGCCCGCCGCGCCCGGGCAGCCGCACTTCGCGCTGCACGTGCGCAGCCGGGCCGTCGAGGACGCGATCGAGACGGAGACCATCGCGTTCCCCGAGGTCGACCGGGTCACCGTCCGGGTCACCGGCGCCGCCCGCCGCCCGGAGATCCGCACCGCCGTGCGGCTCACCCCGGACGCCGACACCGCCGCCCTGATCGACGCCTACCGCACCGGCCCCGTCGAGCACGCCCGCCACTCCCTCGGCCTCGCCACCCTCCCCGCCGAGCTCCGCCTCCGCACGGCCCGCCCCCGCAAGGACCGCAGCAAGGCCCCGCGCGTGCGCTGAAGCAGGGCGGGCGGTGGGCATGCGGAGGGCCGACCGTCGCCCTGGCGCAGCCGGTCGCGGCATGAGTGGGCGGGAGAGGAGCTAGAGGCCCCGGGTGGCTCCGCCGTCGATCGGGAGCATCAGGCCGGTGAGGTAGGAGGCGGCGGGGGAGAGGAGGAAGGCGGCGGTGCGGCCGAATTCGGAGGGGGTGCCGTAGCGGCGGAGGGGGATGGTGGCGGTGGCGGCCTCGCGGGCGGCGGTGGGGTCGGGGGCGAGGGAGTCGAGTTCGCGGACGCGGTCGGTGTCGATGCGGCCGGGGAGCAGGCCGAGGACGCGGATGCCGCGCGGGCCGAGTTCGTCGGCGAGGGTCTTGGCGGCCATCGCGAGGCCGGGGCGCAGGCCGTTGGAGATGCCGAGGTTGGGGATGGGCTGGCGGACGGAGGTGGAGAGGACGAAGGCGATGACGCCGCCGGAGGGGAGGCGTTCGGCGGCGGCGCGGGCCAGCCGGATGGCGCCGAGGAAGACCGAGTCGAAGGCCGCTCCCCAGGCTTCGTCGCTGGCGGTGGCGATCGGGCCGGCGGCGGGGCCGCCGACGCTGATCAGCATGCCGTCGAAGCCGCCGAAGCGGCTGGTCGCGGCGTCGATCAGGCGCTGCGGGGTGGTGGGGTCCGCGTTGTCGGCGACCACGCCGTACGCGTGGTCGCCGAGGGCGTCGGCCGCGGCGGCGACCGAGGCCTCGGTGCGGCCGGTGATGACGACGCGGGCGCCTTCGGCGACCAGCTGTTCGGCGGTGGCGCGGCCGAGTCCCCGGGTCGAGCCGGTGACCACGTACACCTTGTCCTTGAGTCCGAGATCCATGCGGACCATTCTGACCGGTCAGCCCACCGGGATGCCGGGGTTGACCAGAGCGGCGGGGCCGGTGACGGTGTTGTCGGCGGTGACGGTGACGGGGCAGGAGCCGCGGTCGTAGTTGGTGACGTCGATCGCGTACTTGGCGGCGTTGGTGCCGCTCGCGCCGGTGAGGTCGGAGCGGTTGCCCCGGAAGACGGTGCCGCAGCCCCAGCCGGGGTACTGGGTGTGGGTCTGGTAGCCGTCGTTCATGGTGCGGACGCCGGTGTTGTTCTCGACGACGTAGCCGTTGCCCTTCACGTCGACCCACGAGTCGTCGTAGTTGGCGCCGGTCAGGCCGTTGCCGTCGAAGCGGTTGCCGGAGACCAGGCCGCCGGTGGTGCCCTCCTTGAGGTCGATGTTCTCGCCGCCGATGTTCGGGCCGATCACGTTGTCGAGGATCTGCACGTAGTCGCTCTTGTCGGTGAGCGTGTTGGCGGTGCCGACGTACACGCCCTCGCCCTTGCCGTCGCGGGCGGTGCCGGTGTCGTGGACGGCGGAGTCGCGCAGCACGCCGTGGCTGGAGGAGCTGCGGAAGTGCACGCCCTCCATGGTGGTGTGGTGGACCGTCACCCCGGCGAGCACCACCCAGTCGGAGGCGTCCAGCACGATGCCCTTCTGCGCGTGCGTGACGGTGATGCCCCGGACCGTCCAGTAGGACGCGCCGTTCAGGGACAGGCCGTAGCCGCCGCCGGTGGAGGTGGAGAGGATCGCGCGGGGGGAGCCGGTGAGGGTGATCCGGGCGTTGGCGCTCCCCGGAGTGGTGATCTTGAAGTTGCCGGTGTAGGTGCCGTCGGCGAGCTGGATGGTCCGGCCGGGGACGGCGGCGTTCAGGGCGGCCTGGAGTTCCTTGGCGGTGGAGACGGTGACGGTGTCGGCGGCGCCGGCCGGGGTGGGCAGCAGGGCGAGGACGGCGGCGCCCAGGCACAGGGCGAGGGCGCGGCGGGTGCGGTGCGTCATGGGCGCTCCGGGAGGGGGGAGGGACACCTGCATGGTCAATGTGGACTGGACCAGTGCGGCCGTCAATGGCTCCGGGCCGAGCGCCGCCGCGGCCGGGCGTCAATGGCGCGCGGCCGGGAACCGTTCGAAGATGGGGGGACCGGACCACCCACCCGAGGTGCAGCCCATGGAAAGTCGGCGGTTGCCGAACATCGACGGTGTCGCGGCCGCGCTGGTCGACGGCGACGGTCTCGTCGTCGGCTGGACCGCCGCCGCCGAGCAGCTGCTCGCGCTGGACGCCGCGCAGGTCACCGGGCACTCGGTCCGCGAGCTGCTGGCGGACGGCGCCGACGAGCACGAGTTCGGCAGCGGGGCCGGCGAGGTGCGGCTGCGGACCGGCAGCGGCGACCCGCTGGAGGTCTCCTACCAGGTGCTGCCGCTGGCCGGGGAGGGCGGCGCGGTGCGGGCCCTGGTGCTGGCCACCCCCGCCGACACGGTCGCCCGGCGGCGGCAGGACGAGGCGTTCACCCGGGAGCTGTTCCTGCAGGACCAGCTCGGCCTCGCGGTGTTCGGCCCCGACCTGCGGCTGCTGCGCACCAACACCCACCTGCTGCCGTTCACCGGCCTGCCCGCCGGACTGGCCGGGAGCAAACTGCACGACTACCTCCAGCCCGAGGACGCCGACGCCGCCGAGGCGATCCTGCGGCACGTGATGCTCACCGGGGAGCCGGTGGTGCGCACCGCGCTGCGGATCCGCCCGCTGGACAATCCCGGCGGCGGGGCGGTGATGGAGATCCAGGCGTTCCGGCTGCAGGCCCTGGACGGCGCGGTGATCGGCGTGACCGCGCTGTTCGGCGACGTCACCGAGCTGCACCGCTACCGGCGCCGGGCCGACGTGCTGCACCGGGCCACCGCCGCCGTCGGCGGCTCGCTGTCGGTGGCCGGCAACGCCGAGGACCTGGCCGGGGTGCTGGTCCCCGGGCTCGGCGACCGCGCCGAGGTGGACATCGCCGAGGCGGTGTTCGCCGGCGACGAGCCGCTGCCCGGGGCCGACGGCCGGCTCGCTGTCCGCCGGACCGCCACCGCCGGGCCGCCGCGCGCCGACGACCGCCCGCTCGGCCCGCTGGGCAGGGAGACGCTCGGCGCGCCCGCCGGGGCGACCCCCGACCCGCCGTCGATGAGCGCCCCGCTGCAGGCCCGCAGCGGCCCGCTCGGCCGGGTCACCGTGCACCGCGATCCCGACGAGGGCCCGTACCAGAACGAGGACCTCGACCTGCTCCGGGAGATCGCCGCCCGGGCCTCGCTCGCGCTGGACAACGCCCGCCGCTACACCCGCGAGCACCGCGCCGCCGTCGGCCTCCAGCGCAGCCTGCTGCCGCCCGCCGAGACCGTGGTGCCCGCCGCCACCACCGCCAGCGTCTACCGGCCCACCGACACCGCGACCGGCGTCGGCGGCGACTGGTTCGACGTCATCCCGCTGTCCTCCGCCCGGGTCGCCCTGGTGGCCGGCGACGTGGTCGGCCACGGACTCCAGGCCAGCGCCACCATGGGCCGGCTGCGCACCGCCGTGCGCACCCTCGCCGACCTGGACCTGGAGCCCGACGAACTGCTCGTCCACCTGGACGACCTGGTCTCCCAGCTGGTCGTCGAGGGCAGCGAGGAGGAACGCGAACGCGGCGTCGCCGACCCGTCCGGGGCGACCTGCGTGTACGCCGTCTACGACCCGGTGGCCGGGATCTGCCAGGCCGCCAGCGCCGGGCACCCGCCGCCCGCGCTGGTCCACCCCGACGGGCGGGTGGAGTACCTGCCGGTCAGCCCGGGGCCGCCGCTGGGCGTCGGCGGGCTGCCGTTCGAGACCGCCGAGTGCGCGCCGCAGGAGGGCAGCGTGCTGGCGCTGTACACCGACGGGCTGATCGAGGGCGGCAACGGCGGCGACGTCGACGAGGGCATGGAGCAGCTGGCCGCGCAGCTGGGCGAGGCCGACCTGCGCGGCGACCTGGCGGCGGCGGGGCGGGCGATCGTCGCCGAGATGGCCACCGCCGGGCAGAGCGACGACGTGACGCTGCTGCTGGCCCGGCTGCACCCGGTGCTGCCGGAGGACACCGCCGCCTGGACCATCGAGGCGGACCCGTCGGCGGTCGCGGAGGTGCGGGAGGCCGCCAGCCGCACCCTGGAGCGGTGGGGGCTGGGCGAGCTGGTGTTCACCACCGAACTGGTGCTCAGCGAACTCGTCACCAACGCCATCCGGTACGCGGGCGGGCCGGTGATGGTGCGCCTGATCCGCTCCTCGGTGCTGACCTGCGAGGTGTCCGACCCGAGCGCCACCCAGCCGCGGATGCGCCGGGCCCGGCTCACCGACGAGGGCGGCCGCGGCCTGTACCTGGTCGCCCAGCTCACCCAGCGCTGGGGCAGCCGCTACACCCGCACCGGCAAGACCATCTGGGCCGAGCAGCGGCTCGAACCGCCCGCGCTCAACTGGTAGCGCCGACCAGCTCGTTCGCCTCCGCCGGCGTCGCCCGGTGCTGCTTGGCCTCGCGGCGGGCCAGCACCACCAGGCCGACCGGGATCAGCGTGGTGAACAGCCACCACTGGATGGCGTACGCCATGTGCGGGCCGATGTCGGAGTGGCCGGGCTCGCCGAGCAGCGTCGGGGCGGCGGACGGCGCGGGCCGGGTGGAGACCAGCTCCAGGTAGCCGCCGAGCACCTGGCTGCCCGAGTACGTCGCCTGCTCCGCGCTGTTGATCACCCGGAACATCCGGTCCGGCAGGCCGCCGCGGTTCTTCGCGCCCAGCGCCGCGTACGTCTCGTCCGCGCGCAGCCGCCCGGTGACGGTCACCTCGCCGTCCGGCGGGGCCGGGACGGCGGGCAGGCTGGCGGCGTCCGCGGCGGAGTCCACCCAGCCGCGGTTGACCAGCACCGAGCCCTTGCCGTCGGCCAGCACCAGCGGGGTGATCACGAAGTAGCCGATGGAGCTGCCGCCCGGCTCGGTGCGGCCGCGGATGACCACCTCGTGCGCGGGGTCGTAGTGCCCCTGCGCGGTGACGTTGCGCCACACCTCGCCGCCGGGCACCGTCCAGCCCGGGGAGGACAGCGAGTCGAAGGCGACCGGCGGGCTCTCCAGGTTCCGGGCCACCAGGTCGTTGCGGGCCACCCGCGCCTCGTGGCGGTGGTACTGCCAGAACCCCAACCGGATCATGGTCGGGACCAGCACCAGCGCCACCAGGACGATGACCGCCCAGCGCGCGGACAGCAGGAATCGGTACACACCGGGCACGCTAGTCCTCCTTACCGCCGCGTCACGCACCGGGGTGCGGCGCGACCTCCCGCAGCAGTTGCAGGAACGCGTCCTCGCCGACCACCGGCGTGCCCAGCTCGCGGGCCTTGCGGGCCTTGCCGCTCCACGAGGTGGGCTCGTTGGTGACCAGCAGGCTGGTGAGCCGGCTCACCGAGGAGGCGATGTGCAGGCCCGCCTCGATCGCCCGGTCCTCCAGCAGTTCGCGGTCGGTGGCGGTGTCGCCGGTGATCGCCACCCGCATGCCCTGCATCAGCGGCGAACCGTCCTGCCAGCGCCCCGGGTTCGGGTACGGGCACGGCGGGCGCTTGCGGGCGGGCCGGTAGGAGCTGCCCCAGGAGCCGCGGGTCGGCCCGGCCGGGGCGCTCTCGCCGAGGTCGGTGACGGCCACGCAGGCGGTCAGCGGCAGCGGCACGCCGCCGTCGCGGGCCAGCGCCAGCGACGGGCGGAACACCTCGGCGAGCACCCGGGCGTCGTCCAGCGCGTGGTGCGCCTGGCGCTGGCTCACCCCGAAGTGGGCGGCCAGCGAGGAGAGCTTGCCGTTCGGCAGCGGCAGCCGCAGGTCGCGGGCCAGCACCATGGTGCACAGCCGCTGCTCGACCGGGGCGCGCAGGCCCGCCCGGGAGAACTCACGGGAGATCATGTTCCAGTCGAAGAGCGCGTTGTGCGCGACCATCACCCGGTCGCGCAGCCGCTCGGCGAACTCGGCGGCGACCTCCGGGAAGGTCGGCGCGCCCGCCAGGACGTCGCTGGTCAGGCCGTGGATCCAGACCGGGCCCGGATCCCGCTCCGGGTTGACCAGGGTGTACCAGTGGTCGGTGATCTCGCCGGCCGGGTCGAGCTGGTAGACGCCCGCCGAGATCACCCGGTCCGAGCGCCCGAGTCCGGTGGTCTCCACGTCGACCACCGCGAAGCCGCGCCCGGCGCCCCCGCCGGGGCCGGTGCGCTGTGCCGGGAGCGGCGAGGTGGGGAATGGCGCGTACATAGCGCACCACTTTACGGGGAACAGCGGACGGCTCCGGCCGGAACGGTCACCCGGACGGCCGTTCTACAGTGGCGTGCGGGTGCGAACCTGTGCGCCCGACCCCCGTTGCGAAGGACTCCCTCATGCGCGCCACCGTGATCCACGGACCCCAGGACATCCGGATCGAGGAGGTGCCCGACCCCCGCATCCAGCGGCCCAGCGACGCCGTGGTGCGGGTGCTGAACGCCTGCATCTGCGGCAGCGACCTGTGGGCGTACCGCGGCGTGTCCCAGCGCCGGGCCGGCCAGCGGATCGGGCACGAGTTCCTCGGCTTCGTCGAGGAGGTCGGCCCCGAGGTGCGCGATCTCACAGTCGGCGACCTGGTGGTGGCCCCGTTCGTCTGGTCGGACGGCGTGTGCGAGTACTGCCGCGAGGGCCTGCAGACCTCCTGCCCGCACGGCGGGTTCTGGGGCATCCCCGGCTCGGACGGCGGCCAGGGCGAGGCGGTCCGGGTGCCGTTCGCGGACGGCACCCTGGTGAAGCTGCCCAAGGAGGCCGCCGGCGACGAGAAGCTGCTGCCCGCGCTGCTGGCGCTGTCCGACGTGATGGCGACCGGGCACCACGCGGCGGTGTCGGCGGGCGTGCGGCCCGGCGCGACCGTCGCGGTGGTCGGCGACGGCGCGGTCGGCCTGTGCGGCGTGCTCGCCGCCCGCCGGCTCGGCGCCGACCGGATCATCGCCCTCGGCCGGCACCCCGGCCGCACCGCGATCGCCCGCGCCTTCGGCGCCACCGACGTGGTGCCCGAGCGCGGCGACGCGGCGATCGAGGCGGTGCGCGAACTCACCGGCGGCCGGGGCGCGCACGCCGTGCTGGAGGCCGTCGGCACCGAGGAGTCGATGCGCACCGCGATCTCCGTCGCCCGCGACGGCGGCGGCGTCGGCTACGTCGGCGTGCCGCACGGCGGCAGCGCGGGCGTCGACATCCGGCAGATGTTCGACCGCAACGTGCGGGTCGGCGGCGGCGTCGCCCCCGCCCGCGCGTACATCCCCGAGCTGCTGGCCGACGTGCTGTCCGGCGCGATCGACCCGGGCCCGGTGTTCGACCGCACGGTGGACCTGGACGGGGTGCCCGACGGCTACCGGGCGATGGACGAGCGGACGGCGCTGAAGGTGCGCATCGCGTTCTGATCCCCGTCTCCCCCGACCGGGGCGGCCGAGACCGGCCGCCCCGGTCCGGTGTTTCCGGCCGCTTTCGGTCGGATCGTGCCAGGACCCTTCTCGCGGCCGTGCACCGGATCTACCATGCTCCGCACTCCGCACGACACCGATCCTGCCCGTCCGATCGTCCGCCGCACCGAAGACGTCAGGAGGCACCGCGTGACACCCCCGCCCGAGACCGTCCCGGAACACTTCACCCGCATCGAACAGTCCGCCGAGTTCCATCAACTGCGCAGCTCCTTCCGGAACTTCGCCTTCCCGGTCACCGCCGGATTCGTGCTCTGGTACCTGCTGTACGTGCTGCTGTCCTGCTACGCGCCCGGCCTGATGGACACCAAGGTGGTCGGCAACATCAACCTCGCCCTGGTGCTCGGCCTGCTCCAGTTCGCGTCCACCTTCGCCATCGCCGCGTGGTACGCCCGGCACGCCGGGCGCCGCCTCGACCCGCACGCCGCCGTCATCCGGGGGCACGCCGAGGCCATGGCCGCCGCCGCCACCGTTGAGCGGAGCGCCGAATGATCCAGCTGGCCAGCTCCGCGAGCGAGCACCGCACCCTGATCATGTCGCTGTTCGGGGTCTTCGTGGTCGCCACCCTCGGCATCACCCTGTGGGCCGGCCGGCAGACCCGGAACGCCGCCGACTTCTACGCCGGCGGCCGGGCCTTCACCGGTTTCCAGAACGGCCTGGCGATCTCCGGCGACTACATGTCCGCCGCGTCCTTCCTCGGCATCGCCGGACTGATCGCCCTGTTCGGCTACGACGGCTTCCTGTACTCCATCGGCTTCCTGGTGGCCTGGCTGGTCGCCCTGCTGCTGGTCGCCGAACCGCTGCGCAACTCCGGCCGCTACACCATGGCCGACGCGCTCGCCTTCCGGATGCGCCAGCGGCCCGTCCGCACCGCCGCCGGCCTGTCCACCATCGTGGTGTCGATCTTCTACCTGCTGGCGCAGATGGTCGGCGCCGGCTCCCTGGTCGCCCTGCTGCTCGGCGTCAGCGGCGACGGCGCCAAGCGCTGGACCATCGTCGCGGTCGGCGCGCTGATGGTGATCTACGTGACGGTCGGCGGCATGAAGGGCACCACCTGGGTGCAGATCGTCAAGGCCGTGCTGCTGATCGTCGGCGCCGCGCTGATGACCGTCCTGGTGCTGGCCAAGTACCACTTCAACCTGTCCAGCCTGCTCGGCGCCGCTTCCGACGCCAGCGGCAAGGGCCACGCCTTCCTCGAACCGGGGCTCAAGTACGGCCTCACCGGCACCACCAAACTCGACTTCCTCAGCCTCGGCCTCGCGCTCGTCCTCGGCACCGCCGGGCTGCCGCACATCCTGGTCCGCTTCTACACCGTGCCCACCGCCCGGGCCGCCCGGAAGTCCGTGCTGTGGGCGATCGGCATCATCGGCGTCTTCTACCTGATGACGCTCGCCCTCGGCTTCGGGGCCGCCGCCCTGGTCGGCCCGAAGACCATCAAGGCCTCCAACGCGGCCGGCAACACCGCCGCCCCGCTGCTCGCCGAACAGCTCGGCGGCGGCGCGGGCTCCACCGGCGGGGCCGTGCTGCTCGCCGTGATCTCCGCCGTCGCCTTCGCCACCATCCTGGCCGTGGTCGCCGGACTCACCCTGGCCTCCTCCTCGTCCTTCGCCCACGACCTGTGGGCCAACGTCATCCGGCGCGGGAAGGCGAGCGAGAAGGAGGAGGTGGCGAGCGCCAAGCTGGCCGCCGTCGCGATCGGCGCCATTGCCATCGTGCTGTCGATCTTCGCCGACAAGCTGAACGCCGCCGCGCTGGTCGCGCTGGCCTTCGCCGTCGCCGCCTCCGCCAACCTGCCCACCCTGCTGTACTCGCTGTTCTGGAAGCGGTTCAACACGGCCGGCGCGGTCAGCGCCACCTACGCCGGACTGATCACCTCCGTCACGCTGGTGGTGTTCTCCCCGGTGGTCTCCGGCAAGGCCACCTCGCTGTTCCCGCACAGCGACTTCCACTGGTTCCCGCTGGAGAACCCCGGCCTGGTCTCCATCCCCGTCGGCTTCCTGGCCGGCGCGGTCGGTGCCTGGCTCGCCCGGGAGAAGGCCGACCCCGCGAAGTACGCCGAACTGGAGGTCCGTTCGCTCACCGGGCTCGGCGCCGACTGACCGGTCGCGGCCCGGTTAAGCTGGCCCGGCTGCCGACCGGCGGCCGGGCCGGTGCGGCCCTTCGAGGAAGGGCGGGACCGGGATGCTCCTCGACACCTACGGACGGCAGGCCGTCGACCTGCGGGTCTCGCTGACCGACCGGTGCAACCTGCGCTGCACCTACTGCATGCCCGAAGAGGGCCTGAACTGGCTCGGCAAGCCCGAACTGCTCACCGACGAGGAGATCGTCCGGCTGGTGGGCCTGGCGGTCGGCACGCTCGGCGTGCGGGAGGTCCGGTTCACCGGCGGCGAACCGCTGCTGCGGCCCGGGCTGGTCTCCGTCATCGCGGCGTGCGCGGCGCTGGAGCCCCGGCCCGAGATCTCGCTCACCACCAACGGCATCGGGCTGGCCCGGGTGGCGACCGGCCTGCGGGACGCGGGGGTCGACCGGGTCAACGTCTCCCTCGACACCCTCGACCCCGAGACCTTCGCCCGGCTGACCCGCCGGCGGCGGCACGCGGACGTCCTGGACGGGCTGGCGGCGGCCGAGGCCGCCGGGCTGCGGCCGGTCAAGCTCAACGCGGTGCTGATGCGCGGCGTCAACGACCACGAGGCGCCCGACCTGCTGGCCTGGGCGATCGAGCACCGCTACCAGCTCCGCTTCATCGAGCAGATGCCGCTGGACGCCCAACACGGCTGGGACCGCTCGCGGATGGTGACGGCCGAGGAGATCCTCGCGCTGCTGCGCACCCGGTTCACCCTGGAGCCCGAGCCGTCCGCCGAGCGCGGCGCCGCCCCCGCCGAACGCTGGCTGGTCGACGGCGGCCCCGCGACGGTCGGCGTCATCGCCTCCGTCACCCGCCCGTTCTGCCGCGCCTGCGACCGGACCCGGCTCACCGCGGACGGCCAGGTCCGCAACTGCCTGTTCGCGACCGGGGAGACCGACCTGCGCGGCGCGCTGCGCGCGGGCGCGAGCGACGCGGAGCTGGCCGAGCTGTGGCGCGCCGCGATGTGGGGCAAGAAGGCCGGGGCGGGCATCGACGACCCGGAGTTCCTTCAGCCCGAGCGGCCGATGTCGGCGATCGGCGGCTGACCGGCGCCCGTCGCGTGCGGCCAGTGCGGCACCGGCGGTGACGGCCGGCGCAGGCGGCGCTCCGCGGCCTCCGCCAGGATCTCCCGGCGCGCCGACTCCCGCTCCCGGGGCCGGGGTTGGAAGAGGGCGGGCGCGCACCGGGCGTGCTCCTCCCAGCGGTCCTGCCAGAACTCGACCGTCCAGCCCGGCCAGCGCCCCGGCATCTCGTACGCCTCCGGCACCGCGCCCGACGTCCACCAGCCGACGCGGCGCCGCACCGGGTCGAGGTGCACGCCGGCCTCCGCCGCGAGGCGGCACACGCCGTGCTCCGGGGCGTCCGCCAGCCGGTCGAGCAGGGCCGCGCCCTCGCGGATCGGGTGGTCGCCGATGTTGGCCACCACGAAGGACCGGCCCGGGCCGAGCGTCACCACCGCGGCCATCGGGTCCGGATCCGCCAGGTCCTCGTCGTCCGGAGCCAGCAACGGCCCCGGGCAGAGCGGGCTCTCGCGGTCCCGCACGAACTCCGGGTCCAGCCCGAGGTGGGCCCGCACCTCGGCGTTGCCGTCGTACAGCCAGCGCACCTCCCAGCCCGCCCACGCCTCGCGCAGCAGCTCCAACGCCGCCGCCCGCCGCCGAAGCCCGACCGTCGGGCCCTCCCAGGCGAACAGCAGCAGCACCTTCCGGCCGAGATCGATCAGCGCCGCGCCCTGGCAGATCCCGTCGTCCAGCCACCAGTCCTCCCGCCGCAGCCCCTCGACCGTCGCGAGGGTGTCGGCCGGGCCGGCGAGGAGGTCGAGGTCGATGCCGACGGCGCCGAAACGGGACAGGTACAGCTCGAACTCGCCGCTCTCGCGGACGATGACGAAATTCGCTCGGTCGGCCATGGGAGGAGGATGGCGCGGGCCGGGCGGTCGCCGCCACGGAATTCGCGCTAGCCGAGGAGGGTGAGCGCGGTGGCGGCGCGGTCGGCGACCCGGGTGGCGGTCAGTTCGCGCAGGTAGCTGCGCAGGGTGTCGATGGTGCGGTTCGGGTCGGGGAGGGCGAGGAACTCGGCTGCGGCGGTGGGCAGTTCGGCGGACGGGGTGGCCACGGCGTGCAGCACGGCGGTGGCCGCGCGGTCGATCGGGGCGGAGGAGCGGACGGCGGCGGCCAGGGCGGCGTCCCAGCTGTCGGGGCCGTGTCCGTGCAGGTGGAGCATGGCCTGTTCGAGCGGGACGCCGGGGTGGGACGGGTCGGCGGCCTCGGCGAGGGCCTCGCGGGCGGCCTGCCAGCGGCGCTGCCGGCGCAGGACGGCGGCCAGGGTGCAGCGGACCTCGGTCAGGGACGGGTCGCGGGCCAGGGCGGCGGTGAGGTCGGTGACGGCCTCGTCGAAGCGGTCGGCGGTGAGGTGCAGGTCGGCGCGCTCGTAGCGGGCGAACGTGTCGTCGGGTTCGAGGGCGAGCGCGGCGTCGAGGTCGGCGAGGGCCTGCGCGGGGCGGCCGGCCTGGCGGTGGGTCTGGCCGCGCCGGGCGAGGGCCTCGGGGAAGGCGGGTTGGATGGCGAGGGCGGCCGTGAAGTCCTCGACGGCGAGGTCGAGTCGGCCGGTGAACCGGTGGAGCTCGCCGCGTGCGCAGCGCGCCCAGGGGTTGGCCGGGTCGGCGGCGATCGAGCGGTCCAGGTCGGTGCGGGCCTGGTCCGGCCGGTCGGCCTGTTGATGCAGCACCGCCCGATTGAGCAGCGCCCAGGCGGCGTCGGGATCGATGGCGAGCGCGGCGTCGAAGTCGGCGAGCGCCGAGTCCGGGGCGTTGGCCATGGAATGGGCTGTACCGCGGCAGGTGAGGGCCTCGACGCTGGCCGGGTCGAGCGTCAGCACGGTGGTGAAGTCCTCGATCGCCTCGGGCAGGCGGCCTGCCAGGTGGTGTGCCAGCGCCCGTTGGTGGCGGATCCAGACGTTCGTCGGGTCGAGGGCGAGGGCGGCGGTGAAATCGGCGAGGGCCTGGTCGAGTCGGCCGGCGACGCGGTGGACTTCGCCGCGTTCGGCCAGGATCAAGGCGTTCGTCGGGTCGATGGCGTGGGCGGCGTCGAGGTCGGTGAGGGCCTGGTCGAGTCGGTCGGCCAGCCGGTGGACGGCGCCCCGTTCGTACAGCGTCCAGCGGTTCGCCGGGTCGATGGCGTGGGCGGCGTCCAGATCGATGAGGGCTTGGTCGAGCCGGTCCATCAGGCGGTAGGTCTGCCCGCGCCAGGAGAGGATGGTGGCGTTTCCGGGGGCGAGGGCGTGCGCGGCGGTGAAGTCGGTGAGGGCCCGGTCGAATCGCCCGGCGGCGTAGTGGGCCATGCCTCGTTCGGACAGCGCGTGAACGCTGTCGGGGGCGAGCGCCAGGGCGGCGTCGAGGTAGGGAAGTGCCTCGTCCGGTCGGTCGGCCATGCGCTCGGCCATGCCCCGGAGGCAGAACGTGTCGACGTGGTCAGGGTCGGGGGCCACCGACGTCGCGCGCGCGGCGACGGCCTCGGCCAGCCGGTCGGGGTATTCGTGGGCCTCGGTGGCGAACGGGGTGCGGGCGAGGGCCGCGTCGAGGTCGGTCAGGGCCAGGTCGTGGTGGCCGAGGAAGGCGTGCACCCGGCCGCGTTGGACGAGTGCGGGCAGCAGGCCGGGGGCCAGCGACAGTGCCTGGTCGAGCAGGGCGAGGGCGTCGGCGTCCTGTTCCCGAAAGACGAATTGCTGGCCCTGCCAGGTCATCGCCAGAGCGCGCAGGCGGGCCGGCAGGCCGGGGGCGGCCAGGGCGGACAGCAGGACCTCGGCGGGCGCGGGCCCGGTGACGGCGTCGCGCAGCCGGTCGGCCCAGGCGAGGAGCGCGGGGTCGGCGGTGTCGCGGGCGGCGAGGTCGAGGGTGTCGGCCCAGGCGGTGAGGGAGTCGGGGGTGCGGCCGGCGGCGTCCGCGAGGCGTTCCAGGGCGAGCGGCAGCCGGGTGGACGGGTCGGCGCAGAGCAGGTGGTAGGTCTCGTCGAGCAGCCGGCGGGGCCCGGCGGAGGCGGCGTGGTGCTCGGCGAGGCGGGCGTGGGCGGTGCGCCAGGCGTGCGGGGCGCGGACGCGGTGGTGGCGCAGCAGGCTGGTGCGGACGACGGCGTGGTAGTGGTGGGCGTCGCCGTGGGCGGTGACGAAGGGCTGGTCGAGCAGCCAGTCCCAGCCGGCGGCGTCCGCGTCGTCCACGGCGAGGCAGAACAGGTCGCGGTCGAGGCGCGGCGGGAGGGCGGCGGCGAGGACGGTCGCACGCAGGGACGGTTCGGGTATCCACTGGAGGAAGCGCTGAACCGCTTTGTCGACGGCGTCCGTTCCGGCGTCCGCGACCTCCTCGGCGGAGTGCGGGTCGGTGCTCGCGAGGAGCGTGAGCAGCAGCGGCAGCCCGAGCGACATCCGGACGATGGCCTCGACCGCGTCGGGGGCCTGCACGCCGCGGCCGGCGAGGAGCTCGCGGGCCTCCTGTTCGGTGAAGGCGTCGAGGGCGACGTCGACGACGGCGGGGCGCAGGTCGGCCCAGTCGCGTTCGGCGAGTTCGTCGCGCCCGGCCAGCACGATGATCACTTCGAGCGGGACGTCGCCGTAGCCGCCGTTGATCAGTTCGCGCAGCCAGCTGTCGAGGTGGCGGCCGGTGATCTCCCAGGTGTCGAGGAAGAGCACCACCCAGGGGGCGGGCCGGCGGTCGCAGAGCCGGGCGAGTTCGGTGACGAACGCCCGGCTGAGGGTGGCGAGTTCGGAGTCGCCGGTGGGCCGGCGGCGGCGGACGGTGGCGAACAGGCGGTCGGTGCCCTCGGCGACGGTCTCGGGGGTGGTGAAGGCAGCGGCGCCCGGTGCCAGGGTGTTGGCCGCGCCGAGGGCGGCGTGGGCGACCACCCGGGCGGGCAGCGAGGGCAGGTCGGACGGCGCGGACCGGTCCCGGCGGTACTGTTCGAGGGCCCGGTCGAAGTCCTTGAACGGGGCGTTCTCGGTGGCGAGTTGGGTGGCGAGCGCGGCCATCGCGGTGTCGACGCCCTGGACGTCGGTGTCGTCGATCAGGGCGGTGCGGCCGCCGGCCCGGCGGGCGGTCTCGCGCCACTGGGCGATCAGCGTGGACTTGCCGATGCCGCCGACGCCCCGGACGTGGAACAGGAAGTCGGCGGGGTCGGGCCCGGCCTCCGGGTCGGGATCCCGGCGGAGGTTGTCGGCGAACAGGGCGAGCTGCGCCCGGCGTCCGACGAACTGGGAGTCGACCCGGCGGCGCAGCGCCTCCGCCCGGGACATCCGCCGTGCACCACCACGAGACAACGCATTCCCCCCGCCCGCCGATGTGCGGACCACGCTACCGCCGGTCAGGAGGTGAAGGGCTCGGTCTCCTTGAGGAAGCCGCGGACGGCGAGGAACTGGCTGAGCGAGTCCCGGTGTTCGTCGCAGGCCAGCCAGGTCTTGCGGCGGTCGGGGGTGTGCAGCTTCGGGTTGTTCCACCGGATGGACCAGGTGGCGGATTCGCGGCAGCCCTTGGCCGAGCACTTCGGGGGGCCGTCGGGGCCGGTGGGGGTGCCGAAGAGGCTGTGCGGGGTGTCCATGGTCCCCGATCCTATGCCGGGGGCATAAATGGTTCCGTGCCCGGGCATGACGACGCCGGGCAGCCACGGGGGGAGCTGCCCGGCGTCGGTCTGTCGCTCCGACGGGGGATGCGGAGCGCTCTGGAAGTATGGCACGGCGAGGGGCCAGGAAGCTCCTCCGTCCGGTGATTAATTTGAGGATCGTCTGAGCTTTCTGCCCGTCATACCGTCACATCAACGGTCATATCGGACAGCGCAATTGAGGGATTCTCAGTCCTGTGGCCGGTTCTCGGCGGTGGCGGCGGCCGCCCCGCCGCCGCCCGTGCCGCCGGGGCCGAGCATCAGCGGGGTGTCGGGGGAGAAGGCGAAGGTGGACGGCAGGCCGGGCGCGCGCTCGCGGCCCGCGTTGGCGATCAGCACCGCGAAGTACGGCAGCAGCACGCCGCCGGCCAGCGCGGCGAAGGCCAGCCAGCGCTGCACGTCCCACAGGATGACGGCGAGCAGCACGCACACCGTGCGGATCAGCATGGAGATCACGTACCGGCGCTGCCGGCCGCGGACGTCCTCGGTGAGGCTGCTGCGGGCACCGGTGATCCGGAAGACCTGGTCGTCGTCCGCGCTCTTGCGCATTGTCCATCCATCCTCGGTCGGTTCCGGCCTTACGACCGACCACGGTAACCCCGCTGACGCCGGAGCGACCCACGCGGGGTCGGTCCGGCGGTCAGGCGGTGCGGCGCAGGTACTGGACGGGTACGGCGTCGGTCAGCCAGACGCCGTTCGCGGACACCCGGAACTCGTGGCCGGCCCGGGCCATCGCCGCCGCGTCGACCTCCAGGACGACGGGGCGGCCGTGCCGGGAGCCGACCCTGACGGCCGTCCCGGTGTCGGCGGAGAGGTGGACGTCCTGCCGGCTCATCGGGCGCAGGCCCTCGGCCAGGATGTACCGGAGGGTGCGCTCGGCGGTGCCGTGGAACAGCACGTCGGGCGGGGTGGTCGCGGGCAGGCCGAGGTCGACCTCGACGGTGTGGCCCTGGCTGGCCCGGATCGCCGCGCCGTCCTCGGAGTAGGCGAAGCGGCGCTTGTTGTTGGTGGCGACCACGTGGTCGAGCTCGGCGCGGGTGAGCGGCCGGTGGTGCCGGGCCAGCGCGGCGAGCAGGGTGTCGACGGGCACCCAGCCCGCCGCGTCCAGGGAGACCCCGATGGCGCCCGGGTCGTGCCGCAGGATGCGGGAGAGCATCTTCGAGGTCCTGACGGTGCGCTTCTCGTCCATTCGGGGCCCCCTCGGGCGGTCGGTCGGCCGGTCAGGAGGCCTGACTGACCGAGCTCATGTTGAAGTCGGGCACGCGCACCGGCGGCATCGCGGCCCGGGTGAACCAGTCGCCCCACTCGCGGGGCAGGCAGCGTTCGGTGCGGCCCGCCTCGGTGATCCGGCCGAGCAGGTCGACCGGGGACTCGTTGAAGCGGAAGTTGTTGACCGCGCCGACCACTTCGCCGTTCTCGACCAGGTAGACGCCGTCCCGGGTGAGGCCGGTGAGCAGCAGGGTGGCCGGGTCGACCTCGCGGATGTACCAGAGGCAGGTGAGCAGCAGGCCGCGCTCGGTGCGGGCGACCATCTCCTCCAGGGTGGGCGCGTCGGGCGCGGAGGTCTCCAGCACCAGGTTGTCGATCGGCGGGGTGAGCGGCAGGCCGGTCAGGCCCGCGGAGTGCCGGGTGGTCAGCAGGTGGGCGAGGCGGCCGTCGCGCAGCCAGTCGGTGCCGGTCAGCGGCGCGCCGTTGTCGAACACCGAGTCGTTGTCGCCGGAGGCGTGCGCGAGCACGAACGGCGCGGCCTGGATGCCGGGTTCGGCCGGGTCGGAGCGCAGGGTCAGCGGCAGCGGGCTGAGCTGCTCGCCGATCCGGGTCTCCCCGCCGGGCTTGGAGAACACCGAGCGGCCCTCGGCGGCGTCCCGGGCGCCGGACGACCAGGACATGTACACCAGCAGGTCGGCGACGGCGGACGGGGACAGGATGGTCTCGTAGCGGCCGGCCGGCAGGTCGATCCGCTTGCGGCCCCAGCCGAGGCGGCGGGTCAGGTCGGCGTGCATGGCGGCGAGGTCGACGTCCGCGAAGTCCTGGGTGGAGGCGCCCGCCCAGGCGGAGCCGGACAGGTCCGCGGTCTTCGCGTTCAGCTCGACGGCGCCGGTGGGCTGGTCGTGGCGCAGCCGCAGGCCGGTGGAGCTGCCCAGGTAGGAGGAGGTCAGCTCGTGCCGGGCGAAGCCGTAGAGCAGCTCGCCGGCCGCCCGGGCGCGGGCGAAGGCCTCGCCGAGGGCGGGCGCGAAGGCGTCGAACACGCCGATGTCGGTGACCTGCGGGGCCTCGGTGAAGCGCGGGTCGGCGGGCCGGCCGGTGATCAGCGGCTGGGCGTCCTCGGCGGGTTCGGCGGCCCGGGCGGCGGCCTCGGAGGCGCGCACCAGCTGCTCGACCTCGTCGAGCGTGACGGCCTCCTGGGCGACCACGCCGGCGGCGGTGCCCTGCGCGCCGTTGACGGTGGAGATGACGGTGAGGCGGCGGCCGCGGGTGACGCCGTTGGTGGTCAGCGCGTTGCCGGCCCAGCGCAGGTTGGCGGTGGACTCCTCGTCGGCGATCACCACGCAGCCGTCGGCGCGGGACAGTTCGAGGGCGCGTTCCACCAGCTCGTGGGGGTGCGTGAGGGACATCAGTGACCCGCCTCCTGCTGGGTGTTGAGCACGTTGACCTGACGGAACAGCGCGGACGGGCAGCCGTGGCTGACCGCGGCGACCTGGCCCGGCTGGGCCTTGCCGCAGTTGAAGGCCCCGCCGAGCACGTACGTCTGCGGGCCGCCGACGGCGCTCATCGAGCCCCAGAAGTCGGTGGTGGTGGCCTGGTAGGCGAAGTCCTTGACCTGGCCGGCGAGTTCGCCGTTCCGGATGGCGTAGGCGCGCTGCCCGGTGAACTGGAAGTTGTAGCGCTGCATGTCGATCGACCAGGAGCGGTCGCCGACGATGAACAGGCCGTTCTCCACCTGCGAGATCAGACCCGCGGTGTCCGGGCCGTCGGCGGCGGGCTGGAGCGAGACGTTGGCCATCCGCTGCACCGGTACGTGCGCCGGGGAGTCCGCGAACGCGCAGCCGTTGGAGCGCTCGAAGCCCTTCAACCGGGCCATCGGACGGTCGAGTTGGTACCCGACCAGGACGCCGTCGCGGATCAGGTCCCAGGACTGGGTGGCGACGCCCTCGTCGTCGTAGCCGATGGACGCCAGGCCGTGCTCGGCCGTCCGGTCGCCCGTGACGTGCATCAGTTCGGAGCCGTACTTCAGGCTGCCGAGCTGGTCGAAGGTGGCGAACGAGGTGCCCGCGTAGGCGGCCTCGTAGCCCAGCGCGCGGTCCAGCTCGGTGGCGTGGCCGATCGACTCGTGGATGGTCAGCCACAGGTTGGACGGGTCGATCACCAGGTCGTAGCGGCCCGCCGTGACCGACGGCGCGGCCATCTTCTGCGCCAACAGCTCGGGCAGCTCCGCCAGTTCGGCGTCCCAGTCCCAGCCCGTCCCGCGCAGGTACTCCCAGCCGCGCCCGGCCGGCGGGGCGATGGTGCGCATCGAGTCGAACGCGCCGGTGCGCTCGTCCACGCTGGTGGCCTCCAGCCACGGGTGCAGGCGCACCCGCTGCTGGGTGGTCACGGTGCCCGCCGTGTCCGCGTAGAACTTGTTCTCCTGCACCGTCAGCACCGCCGCCGACACGTGCGAGACGCCGTCGGCGGCCAGCAGCCGCGACGACCACTCGGCCAGCAGGCCGGTCTTCTCCGCGTCCGGCACGTCGAACGGGTTCACCTCGTACGCGGAGACCCACTCGGCGTCGGGGTACACCGGCTCCGGGGCCAGCTCCACCCGCTCGCCCGACCCGGCCGCGCGGCTGATCCCGCCCGCCAGCCGGGCCACCGCCACCGCCTGCTCGGCGACCGCCGCGGCGGACTGCGGCGTCAAGTCCACACCGGCCGCGAAACCCCAGGCGCCGTCCAGCAACACCCGGACGGCGAAGCCCAGTTGCACGGTGTCCGAGGAGCCGGACGGGCGGGCGTCACGCAGCCGCCAGGCGGCCGAACGGACCCGCTCCAGCCGGAAGTCGGCGTGCGAGACGCCCAACTGCCGGGCCCGCGACAGGGCCGCGTCCGCCAGCGGACGCAAGGGGTACGAGAGGAACTGAGGGTCCAGCGCGGAGGGGGGCATCGGGCTCCCTGGATCGAGGGTTCAGGTGCGGCGGGCCGCCCCCGGCCGAGGGCGCACCCGCTCGCATCATCCTCGGCCGCAGGGCGCACGGCCAGCAAATATTCACCGCGCCGCCCTTGTCGCCCCGTCAGCCCGACGCTATGCCAGTACCTCCCACCAGCCGTCCGGCTCCGGCGGGTTCGCCACCTCCACCCGCTCCCCGGGACGCGGCACCGCCAGCGCCACCCCCTGCGCCTTCGCCTCCGCCAACAGCCGCTCCACCGGCTCCGCCCAGCGGTGCGGCGCCAGGTTGAACGTGCACCAGTGCACCGGCAGCAGCAGGCCGCCGCGCAGCTCCAGGTGCGCCCGGACGGCGTCCTCCGGGGTCAGGTGGATGTCCGCCCAGGCGTCGTCGTACGCGCCGATCGCCATCAGCGCCGCGTCGAACGGGCCGTGCTGCTCGCCGATCCGGGCGAAACCCTCGAAGTAGCCGGAGTCGCCGGTGAAGAACACCTTCCGCTCCGGCCCCGCCACCACCCACGACCCCCACAGCGTCGGGTTGCGGGTGAGACCCCGGCCGGAGAAGTGGTGCGCGGCCGTCAGCGTCAGCGTCAACTCGCCGAGCGTGCACGTCTCGTCCCAGTCCAGCTCGATGATCCGGTGCTCCGGCACGCCCCAGCGCCGCAGGTGCCCGCCGATGCCCAGCGGCACCGCGAACGGCGCCGACTGCAGCTCCACCAGGCGGCGCACCGTCGCCATGTCCAGGTGGTCGTAGTGGTCGTGCGAGATCAGCACCGCGTCCACCGGCGGCAGCGACTCCAACTCCACCGGCACCGGGTGCAGCCGCTTCGGGCCGGCCAGGTGCGACGGCGAACAGCGCTCCGACCAGATCGGGTCCACCAGCACCCGGCAGCCGTCCAGCTCCAGCAGCGCCGACGCGTGCCCGTACCAGGTCACCGCCACGCCCCGCGACGCCTCGGCCGGCAGCTCCGGCACCGCCAGCGGCACCGGGCCGGTCGGCACCCGGCCCTCCTTCTCGAACAGCATCCGGCGCAGCGTCGCCCCGTCCGGACGGCCCGGCGCGCCCGCCGACACCAGCGACGGCGCGTTGTGGAACACCCCGTCCCGGTACTGCGGAGACATCCGCACCCGGGAGTCCGACCGGTCCGGACGCCGCCCGAACTGCGCCGGCAGCTCCCGCAACGCCCACGCCGCCGCACCCGCCACCGTCAGGGCCGCCACCGCCGCCAGCGCCCGGCGACCCGCCCGGCCAGGGAGTGCACCACTCATCGCGTCCGCTCCGATCGGCTCGCTCGAAATCGGCGCCCCGGACTCTCCGAAGCACCCCCGGGGCAACGGCCGCCACCGGCCCGGCGTTCCCCGCGCCCGACCCGCACCCGGATTGTCGGGATGCGACAGAACTCGCCCCGCAAGACCTGTCGAAGGCCGCTTCGCCCGAGCTCGCACCCTACCGATAGCGTCACAGGTGGCTACGCGTGCGATCGGCACGCGCACATCGAGTAGGGAAGAGGTGGACCGTTGAGCCGCTCGGTACTGGTCACCGGAGGTAACCGGGGCATCGGCCTCGCCATCGCCCAGAGCTTCGCCGAGGCCGGCGACAAGGTCGCCATCACCAGCCGCAACGGCGAGGTGCCGGCGGAGCTCGCCAAGTACGACGTCCTCGCGGTGCGCGCCGACATCACCGACACCGAGCAGGTCGACGCCGCCTTCACCGAGATCGAGGCCGCCCACGGCCCGGTCGAGGTCCTGGTCGCCAACGCCGGCATCACCAAGGACACCCTGCTGCTGCGCATGTCCGAGGACGACTTCACCTCCGTCCTGGACACCAACCTCACCGGCACCTTCCGGGTCGTCAAGCGCGCCTCCGCCAAGATGCTGCGCGCCCGCAAGGGCCGGGTCGTGCTGATCTCCTCCGTGGTCGGCCTCAGCGGCTCCACCGGCCAGGCCAACTACGCCGCCTCCAAGGCCGGCCTGGTCGGCTTCGCCCGCTCGCTGGCCCGCGAACTCGGCCCCCGCAACATCACCGTCAACGTGATCGCGCCCGGCTTCGTCGACACCGACATGACCGCGGTGCTCAGCGAGGAGCGCCGCAAGGAGATCGTCTCCGGCGTCCCCCTGGGCCGCTACGCCGCCCCCGCCGAGATCGCCTCGGCCGCGCGTTTCCTGGCCTCCGACGAGGCCGCCTACATCACCGGAGCCGTCATTCCCGTGGACGGCGGATTGGGCATGGGTCACTGACCATGACTGGAATTCTCGAAGGCAAGCGCATTCTGATCACCGGTGTGCTGATGGAGTCCTCCATCGCCTTCCACACCGCGAAGCTCGCCCAGGAGCAGGGCGCGGAGATCATCCTCACCGCGTTCCCCCGGCCCAGCCTCACCGAGCGCATCGCCAAGAAGCTGCCCGAGCCGGTGAAGGTCCTGGAGCTCGACGTCTCCAACGCCGAGCAGCTGGCCGGCATCGCCGACCAGGTCCGCGAGCACCTGCCCACCCTGGACGGCATCGTCCACTCCATCGGCTTCGCGCCGCAGGACGCCCTCGGCGGCAACTTCCTGGACACCCCGTGGGAGTCCGTCGCCACCGCGATGCAGGTCTCCGCGTACTCGCTGAAGTCCCTCACCACCGCGCTGCTCCCGCTCATGCAGGACGGCGGCTCGGTGGTCGGCCTCACCTTCGACGCGCAGTTCGCCTGGCCGCAGTACGACTGGATGGGCCCGGCGAAGGCCGCGATGGAGTCCACCAGCCGCTACCTCGCCCGCTACCTCGGCGAGCGCGACATCCGCTGCAACCTGATCTCGGCGGGCCCGATCGGCTCGATGGCCGCGAAGTCGATCCCCGGCTTCCCGGACCTGGCCGCCACCTGGGACACCCGCTCGCCGCTCAAGTGGGACGTCTCGGACCCGGAGCCGGCGGCGCGCGGGGTTGTCGCGCTGCTGAGTGACTGGTTCCCGAAGACGACGGGCGAGATCGTGCACGTGGACGGTGGGCTGCACGCGATCGGTGCCTGAGCAGTCCCTTTCGGGGCTCGGGGAGTTGTGAGGCCGAGCTGTTGGTGGTCGGGGACGGTCGTGGAGGGGACCCGAAACTTCGGGACCTTTCTGCGCCCCGTTGATCACCAGCAGTCTCGGCCCCGCCGTTCCCCGGGCCCCTGGGTGATTGCCCTGCCGGCCGCCTTCGCGGCACTTTCCGGGTCGCCGGACTTGATGGCGTCGAGGATGTCGGCGTGCGGGACCCAGCGGTGGGGGAGGAGGTCGGGGCCGACGTCGTGGCGGAGGTGGGCGAGGAGGACTTCGCCCAGGTCGGCGTAGATGGCGGCGAGGACGTCGTTGTGGGCGGCGGCCACCACCGCGTGGTGGAAGGCGGCGTCGGCCTGGATGAAGTCCTCGGGGACGCCGGCGTGCCAGGCGGCGTCCCGGCGGGCCAGGGCGGCGTCGAGGAGTTCGAGGTCGCGGGGGGTGCGGCGGGTCGCGGCGAAGCCGGCGGCGGCGGTCTCCAGGGTGGCGCGGAGTTCGGCGACCTGGCCCTGGTCGGCGTCGGCGAAGCGGCGGTGCATGACGCCGGCGAGCTCGCTGGTGGCGAGGACGTAGGTGCCGGAGCCCTGGCGGATGTCGACCAGCCCGTTGTGGGCGAGAGCGCGGACGGCCTCGCGGATGGTGTTGCGGGCGACGCCGAGCTGGTCGACGAGCTCCGCCTCGGTGGGGATGCGTGATCCCACCGGCCATTCGCCGGAGGTGATCTGGGCCCGGAGTTGGGCGATCACCTGGTCGGAGAGCGGGGTGCGGCGAGTGGTCGACAGCGCCAAGGTCGGCTCCTTCTGTGGTCTACGTCATCAGGATACCGGGGCGACTTAAGTCATCCCATGATTCTATGATTGCGCCATGTCTACCGCAGCGGACCCCTCAGTAACCGAGACCGAGAGCCCCCGACCAGCCCCTCCGTCCACCCACCCCACCGCCGGCCCGCCGCCGGCGGTTCGCAGTGCCGGCGCCGTCCTGCTCGCCGTCGGCGTCGCGGCCGCCGCCGTCAACCTGCGTCCCGTGGTGACCAGCCTCGGTGCGCTGCTCGACCCGGTCCAGCAGGGGCTGGGGATGAGCGCCACGGTGGCCGGCCTGCTCGCCGCCGTGCCGCCGCTGTGCTTCGCGGTGCTGGGCGTGGCCGCCCCCGCGCTGGCCCGCCGGCTGGGGCCGATCACGGTGGTGGCGGCCGCGATGGGCGCCATCGCGGCGGGTGTGGTGGCCCGTTCGTTCACCGGCTCGACCGCGGTGTTCCTGCTGCTCACCGCGCTGGCGCTGGCCGGTGTGGCGCTGGCGAACGTGCTGCTGCCGGTGGTGATCAAGCGGTACTTCCCGGACCGGGTCGGTCCGATGATCGGCCTGTACTCGATGGCGCTGTCGGTCGGCACCTCGCTGGCCGCCGCCACCACCGTCCCGCTCACCCACGCGCTCGGCGGCTCCTGGCGGCTGGGCCTGGGCGTCTGGGCGCTGCCCGCGGTGCTCGCCCTGGCGCTGTGGCTGACGGTGCTGTTCGTCCGCCGCGAGAAGGGCGGCGCCCCGGCGGCGGCCGCGTCCGCGCCCGTCCGGCTGCCGATCGTGCGCAGCCGCACCGCCTGGGCGCTGGGCGCGTTCTTCGGCCTGCAGTCCACCAGCGCGTACAGCACCATGGGCTTCCTGCCGAAGATCTACCACGAGGCGGGCGTCTCGGAGTCCGCGGCGGGCGTGCTGCTGGCGCTGGTGATGGCGATCAGCGTGCCGATCTCGTTCGTGCTGCCGAACCTGGCCGTCCGGCGCGGCGACCAGCGGCTGTACGTGCTGGTGCTGGGCCTGTGCGGCATCGTCGGCTACCTCGGGCTGATGCTGGCGGCGGGCACCGTGCCGTGGCTGTGGGCGATCCTGGTCGGCCTGTCGATGTGCGCGTTCCCGCTGGCGCTGACCATGCTCGGCCTGCGCGCCCGCACCCCCGGCGGGGTGGCCCAGCTGTCGGCGTTCGCGCAGAGCCTCGGCTACCTGATCTGCATCCCGGGCCCGATCCTGATGGGCATGCTGTACGAGTGGACCGGCGACTGGTACCTGCCGCTGGGGCTGCTGGCGCTGCTGCTGGTGCCGCAGATCCTGGTCGGCCTGCGTGCCGCCCGGGCCCGGCACATCGAGGACGAGGTCGTCGGTTAGGCTCGTCGGCATGCCGGTACTCGACCCGAATCCCCAGGGCGGCCAGAAGAAGCTGCTGCAGATGCTCGCCGTGATCGGGGGGATCGTGGTGCTGCTCGCGATCATCGCCACCGTCGCCCAGAGCATGGGCTGACCCGGGGCCGGGCTGCCACCCGCAGGGGTGGCAGCTTCCCGGACCCCGCGCCCGGGCGGCGGTTTTCTGCGAAGCTCTAGGGGTATGAGCGCCGACACTCCTCGTAGGATCATCGTTCTCCGCCATGCTCGGGCCGACTGGCCCAACCAGGTCGACGACCACGACCGCCCGCTGGCCGACCGCGGGCGCGTCCAGGCCACCGAGGCCGGCCGCTGGCTCGCCGACTCCGGCGTCAACCCCGACCACGTCCTGTGCTCCGCCGCGCTGCGCACCCGCGAGACCTGGAAGCTGGTCGCCCACGAGCTGCCCAAGCGTCCCCGGAAGACGGTCTACGAGGACCGGGTGTACGAGGCCCAGCCCGGGCGGCTGATCGAGGTGATCCAGGAGACCCCCGAGGAGCACACCGACCTGCTGCTGGTCGGCCACAACCCCGGCGTGCTCGGCCTGACCCAGGTGCTGGCCGGCGACGAGGGCGACGCCGAGGCGCTGAACCGGATGCGGCTGAACGGCTTCCCGCCCGCCGCCGTGGCGGTGCTCAGCCTGGACAGCCCGTGGAAGCTGGTCGAGCCCGGCGTGGCCCGGCTGGAGTCGTACTTCATGCCGCAGGACTGAGCGGACGCGAAAAAAGGGGGGCGGGATCCCGCCCCCCTTCTCCGTGCGGCCGTCAGTCGTCGGTGGGCGTGCCGTCCAGCTCGTCGGCCGCCTCGACCTCCTCGCGGGTGACGCCCAGCAGGTACAGCACGGTGTCCAGGAACGGCACGTTGACGGCGGTGTCGGCCTGCTCGCGGACCACCGGCTTGGCGTTGAACGCCACGCCCAGGCCCGCCGCGTTCAGCATGTCCAGGTCGTTGGCGCCGTCGCCGATCGCCACCGTCTGCTCCAGCGGCACCCCGGCCTGCTCGGCGAACCGGGCCAGCCAGCGGGCCTTGCCGGCCCGGTCGACGATCTCGCCGGTGACCCGGCCGGTGAACTTCCCGTCCACCACCTCCAGGGTGTTGGCGGCCGCGAAGTCCAGGCCCAGGCGCTCCACCAGGTGCTCGGTGACCTGGGTGAAGCCGCCGGAGACGATCGCCACCTGGTAGCCGAGCCGCTTCAGGGTGCGGATCAGGGTCCGGGCGCCGGGGGTGAGCCGGACCTCGGAGCGGACCTTCTCGGTGACCGCCGCGTCCAGGCCCGCCAGCAGCGCCACCCGGGCCCGCAGCGACTCGGCGAAGTCCAGCTCGCCGCGCATCGCCTGCGCCGTCACCTCGGCGACCTGCGCCTCGCAGCCCGCGTGGGCCGCGAACAGCTCGATCACCTCGTCCTGGATCAGCGTGGAGTCGACGTCCATCACCACCAGGCGCTTGGCCCGCCGGTGCAGGCCCGAGCGGACCACCGCGACGTCCACCCGCTGCACCGCGGCCTCCACCGCCAGCACCGCGCGCAGCTCCTCGGTGGGCACGCCGGAGATGGTCAGCTCGACCGCCGTCACCGGGTACTTGGCCAGGCGGAACACCCGGTCGATGTTGCCGCCGGCCTCCGAGACCCGGGCCGACAGGGCGGCCACCGCGGCCGCGGTCAGCGGACTGCCGAGCACCGTGACGTGCGAACGGCCCTCCCGGCGCGGACGGTTGTCGCCGGTGCCGGAGATGATCTCGGCCTGCAGCCGGTGCTCCTCGGCCCAGCGGTGCACGGTGACCCGCAGCGCCCCCTCGGCGCCCGGCGCGGGCGGCGGAGTGACCAGGGCGCACAGCGTTATCCGGCCACGGGTGACCACCTGCTCGATGTCGATCACCTCGACCCCGAAACCGGCGAGCTGGGCGAACAGGCCCGCGGTGATACCCGGGCGGTCCTTGCCGAACACCTTGACCAGCAGCGTTCGCTCGGTGTCGGGGCCCACGGGCGGCGCGGCGGGAAGGGCCTGGGCGGCGGGATCTGTTGCGTTCATGGTGCCCCCCACGCTACCCGGAGCAGGTCCGCCCGAGCCGCCCGCGTCCGGGTCGTGGGACGCCCGGCGGACACCCCACCAGGTACGCGGGCTGTCGCCGCGCGGTCACAGAACCGTGTCCCGGCTTTCGAGCACGCCCCCCCGGCTGGAATGATTCCCCCCGTCAGATGCAACATCCTGGGGGACCGGAGAGCGGGGCGGGCGGAGAGTTGCCGCAACTCGTACTTGAAATCGACGGCCGGCAGCGGGTACTCGAACCCGGCCGTGCCTACACCATCGGCCGTGACCCGGCGTCGGACTTCCCGTTCGACGACGCCAGGGTCTCCTGGCGGCACGCCACCATCGCCTTCGACGGCGCGGCCTGGCAGTTCACCGACCACGGCTCCACCAACGGCACCTTCGTGGCCGGCGCCCGGGTCCAGCACACCGGCGTCCACCCCGGCACCGTGGTGCACCTCGGCAACGGGCAGAACGGCCCCCGGCTGGCGTTCACCGCGCCCGCCGGCGCGCCCGTGCCCGGGCAGGGCGGGCCGATGCACGAGGCCGTCACCAGCCGGGCCCCCGGCCCGCAGCCGCCGTTCCAGCAGCCGCCGTTCGGGCCCGGGCCGTCCGCCGCGCCCGGCCACCGGCCGCCGGCGGTCGAGCAGCCGATCCCGCAGGGCTGGGACGCCCCCACCCCGCGGCCCGGGTTCCCGCAGCAGCAGGGCTTCACGCCGCCGCAGCAGCAGCAGTTCCCGCAGGGCTTTCCGCAGCAGCAGGGCTTCCCGCCGTCGCAGGGCGGCGCGGCCGCGCCCGTCCCGCAGCCGCCGTTCCCGCACCAGCAGCAGGCCGCGCAGCAGCAGTTCCCGCAGCCGCCCGTGCAGCAGCAGTTCCCGCAGCAGCACCCGGCCCCGGCCGCGCAACAGCACCCGGCCCCGGCGCCGCAGCAGCAGCCCGGCCCGGCCGGCGGCCTCGGCAGCCCGACCATGGTCCGCAGCCTGAGCGGCGGACGGACCATCCGGATCGGCCGCGCGCTGGACAACGACATCGTGGTGTCCGACCTCCAGGTCTCCCGGCACCACGCCGAACTGCGCCAACTCCCGGACAGCCGCTGGGAGATCGTCGACCTCGGCAGCCACAACGGGATCTTCCTGAACGGCCAGCCGACCCGCCGCCAGCTGATGGGCCCGCAGGACCGGCTCACCGTCGGCCACTCCTCCTTCGTGCTGGTCGGCGACCAGCTCCAGGAGTTCGTCGACAACGGCGCCGTCACCTTCTCCGCCCACCACCTGACCGTCGAGGTCGACTTCAAGGGTGGCAAGAAGACCCTGCTCAACGACGTCTCGTTCTCCGTCCCGGAGAAGTCGCTGGTCGCGGTGATCGGCCCGTCCGGCTCCGGCAAGTCCACCCTGCTGCGCGCCCTCACCGGCTACCGGCCCGCCGACCGCGGCGACGTGCTCTACGACGGCCGCAACCTGTACCGGCAGTTCGCCGAACTGCGCTCGCGGATCGGCCTGGTGCCGCAGTCCGAGATCCTGCACAAGGAACTCACCGTCCGCACCGCCCTCAAGTACGCGGCCCGGCTGCGCTTCCCCGGCGACACCGAGGCCGCCGAGCGCGAGCGCCGGATCGACGAGGTGCTGTACGAGCTGCGCCTCGACAAGCGCGCCGACAACCGCATCACCGCCCTCTCCGGCGGCCAGCAGAAGCGCGTCTCGGTGGCCCTGGAACTGCTCACCAAGCCCTCGCTGATCTTCCTGGACGAGCCGACCTCCGGCCTCGACCCGGGCATGGACCGCGAGGTCATGCAGACCCTGCGCGGCCTCGCCGACGACGGCCGCACCGTCCTGGTCGTCACCCACTCGGTGGCCGAACTCGCGCTCTGCGACCGGCTGTTGGTGATGGCCCCCGGCGGCTCGGTGGCCTACTTCGGCCCGCCCGCCGAGGCCCTGCACTTCTTCGGCTACGAGACCTGGGCCGACGTCTTCCAGGCCTTCGAGAACTACCCCGACCACGACTGGGCCGGCCGCTACCGCAACTCGGTGCACCACCAGAAGTACTCGGCCAACGTGGACGCCGCCGTCACCCAGGCCCAGCCCAACGCGCTCACCCAGCTGCGCCCGCCCAAGCCGCAGAGCTGGGGCTCCCAGCTGTGGACGCTGATCCGCCGCTACCTGGCGGTGATCGCCTCCGACCGGGGCTTCATCCTGCTGTCACTGCTGCTGCCACTGGTGCTCGGCGCGGTCTCCGCCGTGATCCCCGACAAGTGCGGCCTGGCGCCCTGCGCCAGCAACGGCCGCAACGACGTGGCCCGGCTGATCCTGATGGTCGTCGCGTTCTCCGCCTGCCTGTCCGGCTCGGCGAACTCGGTCCGCGAACTGATCAAGGAACGGGCGATCTACGAACGGGAACGCGCCACCGGCCTGTCCCGGACGGCGTACCTGATGTCGAAGATCATCGTGCTGGGCGCGATCAGCTTCCTGCAGGGCGGCATCATCTCCGCCATCGCCTTCAAGGTCCGCACCCTGCCCGCCGAGGGCCTGCTGCTCAAGCACCTGCCGGCCGCCGAGATGGCGATCGGCGTGATCCTGCTCAGCTTCACCTCGATGATGGTCGGCCTGGCCATCTCCTCGCTGGTGAAGACCGCCGAGAAGACCATGCCGCTGCTGGTGATGTTCGCCATCGTGCAGATGGTGTTCACCGGCGCGATCTTCCAGCTGTTCGACAAGCCCGGCCTGGAGCAGTTCGCCTGGCTGATGCCCGCCCGCTGGGGCGTCTCCGCCAGCGGCAACACCCTCGACCTGGCGCACATCTCCCCGGTCGTGGTCGTCAAGCCCCCGGAGACCGGCCCCTACGACACCCTGTGGGACCACTCCGCCGGGATCATGTTCCTCAACTGGTTCATGATGATCGCCATCTCCGTCGGCCTGGCCTTCGCCATCCAGCGCTTCCAGAAGCGCCACGAGCCCGAGGTCATGCAGAAGGGCTGAGCGCCCGTACGACGAAGGGCCGGGGGAGCGCGCTCCCCCGGCCCTTCGTGTCGTCAACTGCGTTTCCCCAAAGCGGTTGTGGCGTGCGGAACCGGTCCAGCAGAATCGGCGGGGTGGCCGACTATGTGGAATTCGCGCTGGATCCCGGTGTCTCCGTCCGAGTGCGCGCCTACCCCGCGCCGCCCGCCGCGGCGGCACTCGCCGACACCGAGGCCGACGAGGAACTGCCGCCCGGCTACTCGGGGGCCGTTCCGGTCAGCAGCCCCGCCCGCGCCGCGGACCGGGTCGCGGCACTGTCCCGGGACGCGCTGCGGTTCGCGCTGAGCCCGCTGGGCCCGCTGCTCCAGGAAGTCCACGACACCCTCGCCGCCGTGCCCAACCGGCCGCAGGAGATCTCCGTCGAGTTCGGCGTGCAGCTGGGATCCGACCTCAAGCTGGGCATCGTCGGCGGCAGCGCGGAGGCGAGCCTGACGATCTCGGCGAGCTGGAAGCTGGCCGAGCCGGCGGCCCCGGCCCAGACCCCGCCCGGTCAGCCGCACCGACCTGCATGACCTGGTTCGAGCCGGTCACGGGGGACGTCGAGGACGCCTTCCGATCGGCCCTGGTGTCGGTCCGCCGCCGGACGGACGGCAAGTTGGCGGGCGGCGGGATCTGCCTCGGCGGCCGTTACGTGCTGACCTGCGCCCACGTGGTGAACGAGGCGCTGGGGCGGGACCAGATGGACCCCGGCGAACCCGAGGGCGCCACCGTCCAGGTGCGGTTCACCGACGGTTCCCCGGACGCCGCCGAGTACGGGTGGGCCGAACTCGCCGAGTGGATCCCGCCCACGCGCCGCGACGGGAGTCCCCCGGTGCTCGGCCGCGACACCATGTGGGAGGGCGACTTCGCGATCCTGGTGCTCACCGCCGACCCGCCGCGGTCGGTGCGCGCCCCGCAGTGGCGGGAGTTGACCGCCGGCCAGCGGCTGCGGGCCTGGTACGGCACCGGCCAGGCGGTGAGCGCCGTCGACGGCACGGTCAAGATGGTGCTCCAGCACGGCGCCTACCTGGAGTCCGACACCACCCCGAGGTCCATCGGCCCGGGTTTCAGCGGCGGCCCGCTCTGGTCCCGGGCCGACCGGGCCGCGACCGGCCTGGTCGCGGGCGCGCTGACCGGGGCGGGCAGCGGACTCACCTTCGTCATCCCCTGGCAGAAGATCGTCCGGCAGTCCCGGCTGCTCCGGGACGCCGGGCCGGCCGGGGCGGCAGCCCGGACCCCGGCGGCCCCGGACCCCGAACTGGTCGGGCTGATGACCGACGCGCTCACCGACCTCCTGCGCGGCAGGGCCGAACTCGCCGCTGCGGCCCGGGCGGTGTGCGGGAAGCTGGACCTGGCGGTGGGCGCGGACGGCACCGCGCCGGGGGCCGAGGAGTTCGCCGAGTTCCTGCTGGGCTGCCCGCGCGCGGCCGCGGCGCTCGTCGAACACTTCTGGGAGGAACACCGGGAGCAGCAGGCCGTCCGGCTGCTGGAGGTGTGCCACGAGGTCGACACGCCCCGGATCCTGTCGCCGCTCGGCCACCGGAAGCTGATCGGGCTCCTCGACGACCTGCACACGGCGCTGCCCGGCCGGCTCCCCTCCGACCGGGCGGTGCTGGCGGCGCTCCGCATCCCGGTGCCGGACCGGATCGGCCGGGGCCGGGCCGGCCGGCTGCGGACGGTCGACGAACTGGAGGCCCGGCGGGCCGAGCCGGGACGGGTCTTCCCGCTGCTGCGCTACGTCGAGCACCTGGCGTCCGCGCTGGTCCGCCGGGACGACACCGAACCGTACGGGAAGCGGCTGAGGCGCTGGTCGCAGCGGACCGCCGGACAGCACGGCATCCCCGAGGCCGGGCTGCTGGAACAGCGGGCGGTGGCCGACGAGTGGGCGGCCACCGCCGCCGCGCCGACCGGCTCCCCCCGGGTGGTCGTCCGGCTGGGCCGGTACGAGCACGGCGGGCCCGGATCCCCCGCCCGGTTCCGGCGGAGCCTGTGGGTGGACCGGGGCGACGGCACCCTGATCGCGGCCGGTCCGCCGGACGACCGCCCCGTCCCCCCGCACCAGGTGGCCGCGGAGGTGCTCGCCCTGGTCGGCGACCTCGCGGGGGAGGGTGACCTCCAGCAACCGGAACCCGCCCTGGAGGTCTTCCTGGAGCAACGGGAACTGAGCCTGCCCGTCGAGGAGTGGGCCGTCGCGCTCTCCCCGGCCTCGACCGCGCTGGGCGGACCGGAACCGCTGGGCGTCCTGCTCCCGCTCGTGGTCCGGCTGGACGGCGAACTGCCCCCCTACCTGGTCCGGCAGCGCCCGCGCGAACTCGCCCGCCGCTGGCAGATCGGCGCCGCCGGCGAGCCCCTCGACCTGGGCGAGGCCTGCACCATGGCGAAGCACGCCGTCGGGCAGGCCCGCAGCAACCCCGACACCGGCTGGGCGGTGATCCGCGGCGGCACCGCGGCCCGCCGGACGGAACTGGCCGCGGCCTGCCTCACCGTCGGCATCCCCATCGTGCTGTGGGACCGCTCCGCGATCGGTGCGATCCCCGACGACTTCCTTGCGGAGCTGGTGCGCGACCGCCCGCAGACCGACGCGCCCGAGCAACTGCGCAGGTACCGCGCGCTCGCCTACGGGTTCCACGACCGGCACGCCCTCAAGCCGGTGCTCGCGTGGGAGGACCCCGGCCGGCCCGGGCCGCGCGCGCTGCCACTGACCGCTCCCGACGACCGGCCCCGGTGGGAATGCCCGTCGGACCGCCAGGAGGAACCGCGATGACGAGCGAGAACCAGCCCGAGACCCGGCCCGAGCGGGCGCTCCCCGAGTGGCGGCTGTTCCGCGGCGACCGGGTGGCCCGCGAGCCGCAGCTCCCGCCCGCACCCGGCTGGCGGCGCTTCGGCGCCGGCGCGGGGCAGCAGGCCGAGCGGTACGTCATCACGGACGACCAGGTCGACGTGGTCAACGCGGCGATCCACCTGCGCCGGCCGCTGCTGGTCACGGGGAGCCCGGGCACCGGCAAGACCACGCTGGCGCACGTCGTCGCGCACGAACTGAGCCTCGGCCCGGTCCTGTACTGGGCGGTGAACAGCCGCTCCACCCTGCAGGACGCCCTCTACCGGTACGACGCCGTCGGGCGCCTGCGCGAGACCCACATCGCCCGCGAGCTCGGCGCCGAGGAGTCCGGCATCGAGACGTTCGTCCGGCTCGGTCCGGTGGGCACCGCGCTGGTCCCGCGGCCCCGGCCCCGGGTCCTGCTGGTCGACGAGCTCGACAAGGGCGACATCGACCTCCCCAACGATCTGCTGGCGGTCTTCGAGGAAGGCACGTTCGAGATCCCCGAGTTGGCGCGGCTGCCCGAGGACCAGGCGGTGCAGCACGTCCTCACCGCCGACGCCGGAGAGCGCGCCGAGGTGGTCCGAGGCGTCGTCACCTGCACCGAGTTCCCGCTCGTGGTGATCACCAGCAACGCCGAACGCGAGTTCCCGCCGGCCTTCCTGCGGCGCTGCGTCCGGCTGAACCTGCCCGACCCGAGCGAGGAGCGGCTGCGCGAGGTGGTCGCCTCCCACCTGGGGCCGGAGGCGATGGCCGAGGCGGAGGACGTGCTGCGCGCCTTCCTCGCCAGGGAACCCGGCGGGCTCGCCACCGACCAGCTGCTGAACGCGGTCTTCCTGCGCGGCGCGGGCCTCGACATGTCGGCCAACCACCTGATCGCCGCGGTCCTGCACCACCTCGGGGGCACCGGATGACCCCTGCGCCGGCGGACGGTGAGGCAGCCGCGCTGCTGACCCGGGCGCTCCAGGTCCTGACGGCCGCCGGCGTCGAGCTGTCGGCCGAGGAACTGCTCGATGTGCTCTGGCTGGCGCCGCGCCTGCCCACCGGAGCGGACGCGCCGCTGGCAGCCCACCGGATCGACCGGTCCGGCGACGCGGCCGCCCCGGCCGGCGACCCGCGGGGCGCCGCTTTCGACCAGGGCCTCCCGGTCGGCCACCGCGGCTTCCGGCGCCCCGTGCACGCGGCGTCCGCGCCGACGGAGGACGAGCTCGCGCTCGATCGCTCCGGCAGCGCGGGCCGGCTCGCCCGGGTGCCCGGAATCAAGGCCATCGACGACCAGCTGCTGCTCGGCCGCGCCCTGCGCCCGCTCAACCGCCGCCGTCCCGTCCCGCGCGCGACCGAGGTGGACGAGGCGGCCACGGCAGCGGCCTGGGCCGACGCCGGGCTGCCGGACGTGGTGTTCCGGGTCTCGGCGGAGCCCTGGCTGAACTGCGCCGTCGTCGTGGACGACGGGGTGTCGATGCTGCTGTGGCAGCGGCTCGTCACCGAACTGGAGCAGCTCCTCGCCCGCGCCGGAGGCTTCCGCACCGTCCGGACGTACGGACTGCGCTGCCGCGGCACCGGCCCGGTGCGGGTGGTCGGCGCCCCCTTCGCCCCGTCGAGCCGCGCCCTTCCGGCCGGCTCGCTGTGCGATCCCACCGGCCGGACCCTCGTCCTGGTGGTGACGGACGGGGTCGGGCGGGCGTGGCGCGACGGCCGGATGCGGGCGGTGCTGGACCGGTGCGCGGCCGTCGGCCCGGTGGCGGTCCTGCACACCCTGCCGCGCCGGCTCTGGCCGGGCGGCGCCGTTCCGACCCGGGCCCGGTTCGTCCGGACGGCCGGCCGCGGCGGCCCGAACACCGCCTGGCGGGTGGAGGGCAGCCGGGGCCGCCACCCGGCGCCCGTCCCGGTCGTCGAACTCACCCCGGCCTCGCTCGGCGACTGGGCGACCCTGCTGGCCAGCGACGGCGGCGAGGCCAGGCTCGACCTCTGGCAGCCCGCCGGGCCCGAGGCCGCGGCCGATGCCGCGCCGCGGACCCCCGAGCCCGAACTGGCGGTGCTCGACCGGTTCCGCTCGGCCGCCTCGCCCGGGGCGTACCGGCTGGCCGCCTACTTCGCCGCGCTGTCCCCGCTCAGCGTCCCGGTGATGCGCCTGGTGCAGGACGCGGTCGCCGGGCGGACGGCCGCGGACACCGCGATGCTGGCCGAGGTGCTGCTCGGCGGACTGCTCCGCCCGGCCGGCCAGGACCGGGCCGAACTCCCGCAGCAGTGGCGGGAGTTCGACTTCGACCCGGAGGTGAAGCACGCGCTGACCGAGGCCTTCCCGCGGGCCGAACTGCTGGAGGTGCGCCGCTCCGTCAGCCGCCGGATCGACCTGCTCGCGGGGCGTACGGCGCAGTTCCCCGCCTGGATGGCCGGTGGCGCGCCCACCGGCAGGACCGTCCGGGGGGCGGCGTTCGGCACGGTCGCGGTGGACGGTCCCGTTCCCCAGGAAGCCGCCGAGCAGGAGGAGTTCGCCGACCGGGAGGAGTTCGCCGAGCAGGCCCCCGGGCCGAGCCCGACCGCCTCGAAGGCGCTGGAACGGGCGCTCCGAACCCCTCCTGCGGTGAGGGATTCGACCGCGCGGCCGTACTTCTACCTCAGCTACGCGCACACCCCGCGGACGAATTCCAGAGGTGCGGCGGATCCGAACCTGTGGGTGGCGAAGCTGTACCAGGACCTGTGCGAGGCGATCCTGCAGATCACCGACGCGCCCGCCGGGCATCCGATCGGCTTCATGGACCGCTCGATGCACGAGGGCCAGGGGTCGGCCGAGCGGTTGTCCCGGGAGCTGGCCACCTGCCGGGTGTTCGTGCCGCTGTACTCGCCGCGGTACTTCAAGTCCGAGGCGTGCGGCCGCGAATGGCACCTGTTCACCCGGCGGTCGGTCTACCAGCGCCGCCCCACCGCGGAGCGGATGACCGGCATCGTGCCGGCGCTGTGGGTGTCGATGGACCACCACCAACTGCCCCGGGTGGCCGGCGAACTGCACTTCGACCACGAGAGTTTCGGCGACGACTACGCCGCCGAGGGCCTGTACGCCCTGATGAAGATCGCCGCGTTCAGCTCGCAGTACCACACCGCGGTGTGGCGCCTCGCCCAGCGGATCGTGGACGTCGCCGAGCAGACCGTCATCCCGACCGGCCCGGTCCTCGACCTGGAGTCCCAGCCGTCCGCGTTCGAGACCCGGCCGTCCGCCCTGGAGCAGGACCGGCTGGTGATCGCGGTGTTCTCCTACCGGCAGCCGGAGGTGCCGCCGCGGCGCGACGGCGCCTGGTACGGCGAGCAGCGCACCGACTGGCAGCCGTTCCGCCCGGACTCCGGCCGGCCGCTCGCCCAGGACGCCGCCGACATCGCCCGCAGCATGGGATTCCAGCCCGTCGTGCGGGAGTTCGAGGAGGTGGCGGAAGAGCTGCTGACCGGCGTTCGCCCGCCCGTGCCGTGCGTCCTGCTGGTCGACCGGTGGGCGCTCCTCGACGGGCGGCGGGCCGAGGCGGTGCGGCGGCTCGACCGGCGCGGCCTCGGCGCGGTGGCCGTCGTCGAACCCTGGAACCGCGAGGACCGGCAGAGCCGCGACCACGAACGGATGCTCAACAGGATCGGCGACAACATCCTGGCCGTCAGCCGCTACGCCCCGCCTCAGCAGGGCGACCCGCCCACCCGGGACGGCCCCGGCAGCCTGGAGGAGTTCCGCGGGGCGATGGAGCGAGCCGTCATGCGCGCCTCGGCCGCCCACGGGCGGTACCCGGGCGGATCCCACCCCGGCCGGCCCGTCCGTCCCACGCTCCCCGGCCCTTCGACGTAGGTCCCCCGCCCGAGGCGCGGGCCATGATCGCGGCGGTAGCGTGGCCGCATGGAAAGCCCCGGGTGCGACCCCTCGCTGGAGGGAATCGAGGCGGTCAGCGCCGCCGTACTGGCGATGAGCCGGCCGCTCGAAGTCCGCGAGGTGCTGCGCCGCATCACCGCCTCCGCCCGCACCCTGCTCGGCGCCGAGTACGCCGCGCTCGGACTGCCCGACGACCACGGCGGGTTCGCCCAGTTCGTGGTGGACGGCGTCAGCGACGAACAGTGGCAGGCCATCGGCCCGCTGCCCCGCCAGCACGGCGTCCTCGCCTCGATGCTGCACGACCGCGAACCGACCAGGCTGCGGGACGTCCACACCGCGCCCGACTTCGGCGGCTGGCCCGAGGCGCACCCCGACATGACCGACTTCATCGGCATGCCGATCCTCGACGAGGGCGAGATCGCCGGGGCCCTGTACCTGGCCAACAAGCCCGGCGGCTTCACCGAGCACGACGAGGCCCTGCTGCGCATCCTGGTCGCGCACGCCGCCCTCGCGCTCGGCAACGCCCGGCTGTACGAGCGCAGCCGCGAACTCACCCTGTCCGGCGAACGCGCCCGGATCGCCCACGACCTGCACGACGCCGTCTCGCAGAAGCTCTTCTCGCTGCGCCTCACCGCCCGCGCCGCCGCCACACTCGTCGACCGCGACCCGGCCCGGGCCCGCGACAACCTCGCCGAGGTGGCCCGGCTGGCCGCCGAGGCCGCCGACGAACTGCGCGCAGTGGTGGTCGAGTTGCGCCCCGCCGCGCTGGAGGAGGACGGCCTGGTCGCCACCCTCGCCTCGCAGACCCAGGTGCTGGACCGGGCGCACAGCGCCAGCGTGCGGTTCACCGCCACCGGGGTCCGCGCGCTGCCCGCCGGGCAGGAGGCGGCGGTGCTGCGGGTCGCTCAGGAGGCGCTGCACAACGCGCTGCGGCACGCCCAGGCGAGGACCGTCACCGTCACCCTGACCGGCACCCCCGGCCGGGGCGCGAAGCTGTCCGTCGCCGACGACGGCCGGGGCTTCGACCCCGAGTCGGTCCGCCGGGAGGGCCGCCACCTCGGCCTGGTGTCGATGCGCGACCGGGCCTCGGCCGTCGGCGGCCGGCTCACCCTGGATTCCGCCCCGGGCCGGGGCACCCTGGTCGAACTGGAGGTCCCCGGTGCCTGACACCGTGTCACCGATCCGCGTCCTGCTGGTGGACGACCACCAGGTGGTCCGGCGCGGCCTGCGCACCTTCCTGGAGGTGCAGGACGACATCGAGGTGGTCGGCGAGGCCGCCGACGGCGCCGAGGCGGTGGAGCGGGCCGGCGAGCTCGCCCCCGACGTGGTGCTGATGGACCTCAAGATGCCCCGGGTGGACGGCATCGAGGCGCTGCGGCTGCTGCGCGAACAGGGCAATCCCGCCAAAGTGCTGATCGTCACCAGCTTCACCGAGCACCGCACCATGGTCCCGGCGCTGCGGGCCGGCGCCGCCGGCTACGTGTACAAGGACGTCGACCCCGAGGCGCTGGCTGGCGCGATCCGCTCGGTGCACGCCGGCCACGTCCTGCTCCAGCCGGAACTCGCCGCCGCCCTGCTCGCCGAGGACGCCCCCGCGCCCCCGCAGGGGCGCGGCGGCAGCCTCACCGACCGCGAGCGCGAAGTCCTCTCGCACCTCGCCGACGGCCGCTCCAACCGGGAGATCGCCCGGGCGCTGCATCTGTCCGAAAAGACCGTGAAAACACATGTTTCGAACATTTTGATGAAGCTGGACGTCGCGGACCGCACCCAGGCGGCGCTGTGGGCGGTCCGCAACCAGGGCTGAGTCAGCCCCGCTCGTCCACGATCGCGTTGTACGCCGCCACCTGCGCCCGCCGGGCGGTGCGGTCCAGCGGGGCGAGGATCTCCCGGCGGGTGGCCATCTCCGAGGCGGACACCGCCGCGCCGTGGCCGCCCGCCGCGATCCCCAGCAGCGCCGACACCTGCCGGGCCGACTCCAGCACCCGCACCGCGCGCTGCGGGTAGCCCGGCGCGAGCAGCTCCTGGTGGCCGCGCCGGCGGAAGCCCTCCAGGGCGCGCAGCGTCTCCGGTCCGGCCCCGGCCACGTCCAGCCGGGTCAGCATGACGGTGGCCTGCCGCAGGCCGTCCGCGAGCTCGCGCTCCGCCTCGTCCAGCGAGGGCACGTCCGCGGGCAGCGCGTCGTTGACCGGCAGGCACTGCCACAGCACCCGCACGCCCTGGTCGCCCTCCGGGCCGTACACCTCGACCTCCGGCACCAGCCCGTACGGCACGCCCACCGCCAGGACGGCCTCCCCCGCGCCCAGCGCCAGCGCGTTGAACGCCGGCGGGCCGGTCAGCCCCAGCGGGTGCCCGGCCACCGGCAGCGCCAGCCGCAGGCCCTTCGCGCCCAGCACCCGCAGCTTCCCCAGCGCCCAGGTGAGGCCGTGCAGCGCGTCCGGTTCGTCGCCGGGCAGGCCGGTCACCCGGTGGGCGTCGTCGATGCCCTGGACGGCGGTGGCGGCGTCGTCGGGGGAGCAGGCACCGGCCAGCAGCGCGTTGCCCCAGGCGGTGAGCCGCCCCGAACGAGGCTCTTGATACGGATTGTCGGCAGGAGTCGCGAGCATCGGACCAGCCTACGGACAACGGGGCCGGGCGGGTGGCGTAGGTTTGGCCTGACACAGGTTGGACCGCACCCCGAGGACCTTCGCGCAGGTTCCACGGACGGCCGGATTCTTGCATTTGGGGAAGGCGTAGGCATGAGCGACGTGCTGGAGCTGGTGGACGTTTCCGTGGTCCGGGAGGGGCGCGCACTCGTCGATCACGTGTCCTGGACGGTCAAGGAGGGCGAGCGCTGGGTGGTGCTCGGCCCCAACGGCGCGGGCAAGACGACGCTCCTGCAGATCGCCGGCGCCTACCTGTTCCCGACCTCGGGGCAGGCCGTCGTGCTCGGCGAGAAGCTCGACCAGATCGACGTGTTCGAGCAGCGGGCCCGGATCGGCCTCGCCTCCGCCGCCATGTTCGACAAGCTGCCGGGCAACCAGACCGTACTGGAGAGCGTGCTGACCGCCGCCTGGGGTCTGACCGTGCACGGCAAGGAGACCTACGACCGGCCCGACGAGGCCCGCGCCCTGGCGCTGCTCGACCGCCTCGGCATGGCCGGCTTCACCGACCGCAAGTTCGGCACCCTCTCCGAGGGCGAGCGCAAGCGCACGCTGATCGCCCGCGCCCTGATGACCGACCCCGAACTGCTGCTGCTGGACGAGCCCGCCGCCGGCCTCGACCTCGGCGGCCGCGAGGACCTGGTGCGCCGCCTCGCCGCCCTCGCCCAGGACGAGTACGCGCCGTCCATGGTGATGGTCACCCACCACGTCGAGGAGATCGTCCCCGGCATGACCCACGTGCTGATGATCCGCCAGGGAAAGATCATGACGGCCGGTCCGATCGAGACCACGCTCACCGCCCGCAACCTCTCGCACTGCTTCGGCCTGCCGCTGACCCTGGAGCAGCGCGGCGACCGCTGGACGGCGCAGGGCCTGCCGCTCGGCTGACGGCCGAATCCGGACCAAGCGGGAACCGGTCGCACACCTGGCCGGTTTCCGCACCCCCACCTGCGGGAAGCTACGCCTGAAGAGCTCGAACTTCCCTAGGATGGACGCGTGGACGGCTGGATCTGGTGGCTGCTGCTCGCAGTGGGCCTGGGCATTCCGCTGGTGGTGACCGCGATGCCCGAATTCGCCATGTTCGCGGTCGGCGCCGGCGCGGCCGCCCTGACGGCCGGCGTGGGCGGCGGCGTGGTTCCGCAGTTCCTGGTGTTCGTCGGAGTGTCGGCGGCACTCCTGCTGTTCGTACGCCCCATCGCCTACCGCCAGTTGAAGCAGGGCCCGCGCTACCGCACGGGCGTGGAGGCGCTGACCGGCGCCACCGCAGTCGTACAGGAAACAGTCGACGGAGGGGAGGGCGGCCGGATCAAGCTCAACGGCGAGATCTGGTCCGCCCGCGCGCTCCACCCGGGATCGGTCTTCGAACCCGGCCAGCAGGTCGACGTCGTCGAAATCCAGGGCGCGACCGCCCTGGTCGTCTAGGGGAGAAGCGTTGGAACCCGTCCTCATCGTGCTGATCGTCCTGGTCGTGGTGGCCTTCATCGCCCTGATCAAGACGATCCAGGTGATTCCGCAGGCCAGCGCCGCGATCGTGGAGCGCTTCGGCCGTTACACCCGCACCCTCAGCGCCGGCCTGAACATCGTGGTGCCGTTCATCGACACCATCCGCAACCGGATCGACCTGCGCGAGCAGGTCGTCCCGTTCCCGCCGCAGCCGGTCATCACCTCGGACAACCTGGTCGTCAACATCGACACCGTCATCTACTACCAGGTGACCGACCCCCGGGCCGCGACCTACGAGGTGGCCAGCTACATCCAGGCCATCGAGCAGCTCACCGTCACCACGCTGCGCAACATCATCGGCTCGATGGACCTCGAATCCACCCTGACCTCCCGCGAGGTCATCAACGCCGGCCTGCGCGGCGTCCTCGACGAGGCCACCGGCCGCTGGGGCATCCGGGTCAACCGGGTCGAGCTCAAGGCCATCGAGCCGCCGACCTCCATCCAGGACTCGATGGAGAAGCAGATGCGCGCCGACCGCGACAAGCGCGCCGCCATCCTCACCGCCGAAGGCGCCCGGCAGGCCCAGATCCTGCGCGCCGAGGGTGAGAAGCAGGCCGCCGTGCTGGCCGCCGAGGGCGAGGCCCAGGCCGCCGTGCTGAAGGCCGACGGTGAGGCCGCCGCGATCCGCACCGTCTTCGAGGCCATCCACGAGGGCGACGCCGACCAGAAGCTGCTCGCCTACCAGTACCTGCAGACGCTGCCGCAGCTCGCCCAGGGCGACTCCAACAAGCTGTGGATCATCCCCAGCGAGGTCGGCGACGCCCTCAAGGGCCTCGGCGGCGCCTTCCAGGGCATGGCCGGCGGCGGCAACGGCGCGGCCCCCGCCGCCCCCGTCGTCCCGCCGACCGCCGCCCGCGTCCCGGTCGACCCGGCCAACGCCCCGCGCCCGGTGGACACCGAGCACAAGAACCTCCGCCCGCGCGTCGAGCCCACCCGCGAGTACCCGAAGATCGACGAGTAGTCGGCCCCGCCGTGCAGGCCCCGCCCCCCAACGGGCGGGGCCTGCACGCGTGTTGGGACGGTGCCGGAATCCGGACGCCCCTGGCCAAAGGCCGCGGCGCTCCGGCATGATCGACCGGCCCGACAGCAGCGATCAAGGGGAAAGCAGATGACACTCTGGGAAGGCCTCGCCGTCCTGCTCGCCGGCACCGCCGCCGGCACCATCAACGCCATCGTCGGCTCCGGCACCCTGATCACCTTCCCCGTCCTGCTCGCCATCGGCCTGCCCCCCGTCACCGCCAACGTCTCCAACACCCTCGGCCTGGCCCCCGGCTCGCTCGCCGGCGCCATCGGCTACCGCGCCGAACTCGCCGGCCAGGGCCGCCGCCTGCTCCGCTACGGCACCGCCTCGCTCATCGGCGGACTCGTCGGCGCCGCCCTGCTGATCGTCCTCCCCGGCAAGGCCTTCGACGCCATCGTCCCCGTCCTCATCCTCACCGCCCTGGTGCTCGTCGTCGTACAACCCCGGGTCGCCCGCGCGATGGCCGCCCGCCGCGCCGCCGGCACCCTGCCGCCCGCCACCGACGGCGGACCGCTGCTGCTCCTGCTGATCGCCCTCACCGGCGTCTACGGCGGCTACTTCGGCGCCGCCCAGGGCGTCCTGCTGCTCGCCCTGATGGGCATGCTGCTCCCCGACGGCCTGCAGACGATCAACGGCATCAAGAACGTCCTCGCGCTGATCGTCAACGGCGTCGCCGCGGTCTTCTTCGTCCTCACCTCCACCGTCGACTGGACCGCCGCCCTGCTGATCGCCGTCGGCTCCACCCTCGGCGGCATGCTCGGCGCCAAGGTCGGCCGCCGCCTGCCGCCGGTCGCGCTGCGCACCCTGATCGTCCTGGTCGGACTCGCCGCCGTCACCAAGCTGCTGTTCCTCTGAGCCGTCGTAGGCTCGGCCCGACAGCCGCCGCAGCACCCGGACGGAGAACGCCATGAGCCGCACCCGCCTCACCGAGGACCAGATCACCGCCGCCCTCGCCGACCTCCCGCACTGGACCCGCGCCGGCGAGTCCCTCACCCGCACCGCCGAGACCGCGAGCTTCCCCACCGCGATCCGGGTGGTCGACGCCGTCGCCGAACAGGCCGAGGCCCTCGACCACCACCCCGACATCGACATCCGCTGGCGCACCCTCACCTTCGTCCTCAGCACCCACAGCGCGGGCGGCCTGACCGGCCTCGACTTCACCCTCGCCCACCTGATCGACCAGGCCCTCGACGCCGCCGCCTGACCGATCGCGCGAAGCCCCGGCCAAAACCCGTCCCCGGGGCGTGAGATGCTGGCTGCTTGCCAGACCGCAGTCGGGACGGACGGAACGCATGGCTCAGGAACCTTCGACCCCCGGGTACGACCAGCAGCAGCCCTGGTACCCGCAGCCGCAGCCGTCCTACGGCGACCAGCAGCAGGCGTACGGGCAGCAGCAGCCGGTCAACGGCGAGCAGCAGGCCTACGCCGAGCAGCAGCAGGCCTACGGCTACCAGCAGCCCGAGGGGTACGCCGACCCGGCCGCCCAGCAGCAGCTCTACGGCCGCCCCGACCAGGGCTACCAGCCGCAGGAGTACGCGCAGGCGTACGGTCAGCAGTCCGGCTGGGGCGACCAGCAGACGTACGGTCAGCAGCCGCTCTACGCCGACCAGCAGGCCTACGGCTACCAGCAGCCCGAGGGGTACGCCGACCCGGCCGCCCAGCAGCTGTACGCCCCGGCGGACCCGTTCGCGCAGCCCGAGGCGGTGACGCCGCTGACGCCGCACACCTTCGAGCAGCAGCAGCCCGCCGCCGATCCGGCCCCGGCCACCGCCGCCGACTACCCGCAGACCAGCGACGCCGACCCGTTCGCGCCCGGTGCCTCAACCACCGCCGCGGCCACGGCCGTTGACGAGGACGCGGCCGAACGGCCGGCCGGCGGGATGGCCGCCCGGGCCCGCGCCGCCGTCACCTCCGGGCCCGGCGCGCCCAGCAAGCGCGGCCTCGCCATCCGGATAGGCGCCGGCGTCGCCGCCCTCGCCGTGCTGGCCACCGCGGCCGTGCTCGCCACCTCCGACGACGACAGCGGCGACCAGGCCGCCGGCAAGGGCAGCCAGGGCGCCGCCCAGAACATCGCCGTCGCGCACACCAAGGCCTGGACCGCCGGCGACCCGGCCGCCGGAGCAGCCCAGGGCCCCGACGACACCCTGGTCGGCAGCTGGCTGCTCGCCGACTCCGTGGTCCGCGCCGACGCCACCGGCGTGCACGCCTACAACCTCGCCGACGGCAAGCCCGGCTGGTCGCTGTCCGCGCCCGCCGACAACGCCGTCCCGTGCGGGATGTCGCCGGGCGTCAACTCCGCCGGCCTCGGCGCCGTCGCCTACCGCGTCAGCGCCGACCCGAACAGCGCGTGCACCATCGCCGCCGCCGTGGACACCAAGGCCGGGAAGATCACCTGGTCCAAGACGCTGTCCGACGCCAAGGAGAAGTACGCCACCCACGTCGCCGTCACCGACGACAAGGTGATCGCGGTCGGCGACGACAAGGCCTCCGCCTGGTCCGCCAACGACGGCGCCGAGGCCTGGCAGTACACCGGCCAGGGCAAGTTCTGCAGCCTCTCCGGCAGCGCGGGCGCCAACACCGTGGTGCTGCACAGCAACTGCGCGGACTCCACGCCCGGCGACCAGGCCGTCGTCCTGAACACCTCGGACGGCAAGGTCAAGTACTGGCGCGGCCTCAACAACCAGCCGAAGACCGTCACGGTGCTCTCCGCCGAGCCCGCCGTGGTGCTCACCACCGGCAACCAGCCGTCCGACGACCGGGTGTTCGCCTGGGGCGCGGAGGGCGACCCCGGGGTGGAGATCCAGCTCGCCGTCGAGGGCGGCGGCCGCCTGGACGTCGCGCGCGGCAGCTTCGCCGCCGTCCCCGGCGTGTTCTTCCAGGGCAGCACCATGTTCGCCGCGATCGTCCCCGAGGGCGGCGGCAACCCCGGCGGGATCGCGGCCTACGACCTGGGCACCGGCAAGCAGCAGTGGCACACCCCCATCGCCGAGAAGGGCAAGGCGCACCCGGCGGGCGTCGACAGCAGCGGCCTGCTGGTCGCCGTCGACGAGCGCGCCGACCAGCCCGCGCACCTCAGCCGCTTCGCGCTGGCCGGCGGCCAGGAGACCCAGGGCGGGGCCTTCCCGCAGGGCACCGGCTCGCTGCTGTCGGCCGGCCGGGTCCTCACCGCCGCCGGGCACGTGGTCGCCGTCCCCGAGCACGCCGCCAACTTCGGCATCGCCACCGGCTTCACCAGCAAGAGCTGACCGACTGCCCGGCTCTCCGCCCGGTTCTCCGCCCGGTTTTCAGCCCGTACGACGACGGGCCCGACCTGTCCCCTGATCAGGTCGGGCCCGTCGGCCTTTCACGCGCCCGCCGGCAGCCAGGCGGCGAGCTCCCCCAGCTCACCCGCCCGCAGCCCGAGCGCGAGCATCAACGTCGCCTCCGGCGTCGGTTCGAACGGTCGGCGCAGCAGCCGCATCCCGGCCTGCTCGGGCGTCCGGTCCGCCTTGAGCTGGTTGTCCTCCGCGCAGGCCGCGACGGTGTTCAGCCAGCTGTCCGCACCACCGCGCGAGCGGGGCACCAGGTGGTCCACGGTGGTGGCCCGCCGCCCGCAGTACGCGCACCGGTGCTGGTCCCGGGCCAGCACGCCCCGCCGCGACCACGGAGCCTGTTGTCGGAACGGCACCCGCACGTACCTGGTCAGCCTGATCACCCGCGGCACCGGCACCTGCACCCCCGAGCCGCGCACCACCCGCAGCGGATGCGCCTGCTCGACCACCGCCTTGTCCTGCAGGACCAGCACCACCGCACGGCGCAGCGGCACCGTGGTCAGCGGTTCGTAGCTCGCGTTCAGGACAAGGGTGTTGCGCATGACGGGCCACCTCCGGTGCTCGCTCCGCCGGTCGGCGGTGGCACCACTGTGAAGGCCCGCCCCGCCCCGAACAACGGAATTTCCGTCCCACCCACCGACCTGTCCCCGAACCCGCAGGCCGCGACCGCGTAGGCTCTACCCCGCTGGACCCGTCCAGGCGCGCGACCCACCGGGCCGCACCGCGCCGGACCCACGACCGAAGGAGACGCGGGACCGTGACCGACATCGTCGACGAGCTGCAGTGGCGCGGGCTGATCGCCCTGTCCACTGACGAGGACGCACTGCGCAAGGCGTTCGCGGACGGCCCGGTCACGTTCTATTGCGGCTTCGACCCGACCGCGCCCAGCCTGCACCTCGGCAACCTGGTCCAGATCCTGACCATGCGCCGCATCCAGCAGGCCGGCAACCTCCCGCTCGGCCTGGTCGGCGGCGCCACCGGCCTGATCGGCGACCCCAAGCCCACCGCCGAGCGCGTCCTCAACGACCCCGAGACGGTGGCCGGCTGGGTCGAGCGCCTGCGCGGCCAGGTCTCGCGCTTCCTCGACTTCGAGGGCGAGTTTGCCGCGCGCATGGTCAACAACCTGGACTGGACGTCCGGAATGTCGGCGATCAGCCTGCTCCGCGACGTCGGCAAGTACTTCCGGGTCAACAACATGATCGCCAAGGAGGCGGTGGCCCGGCGCCTCAACTCCGACGCGGGCATCAGCTACACCGAGTTCAGCTACCAGATCCTGCAGGGCATGGACTACCTGGAGCTCAACCGCCGCTACGGCTGCACCCTGCAGACCGGCGGCAGCGACCAGTGGGGCAACCTCACCGCCGGCACCGACCTGATCCGCAAGGCCGAGAGCCGCTCCGTGCACGCCCTCGCCACCCCGCTGATCACCAAGGCCGACGGCACCAAGTTCGGCAAGACCGAGTCCGGCACCGTCTGGCTCGACCCCGAACTCACCACCCCCTACGCCTTCTACCAGTTCTGGCTGAACGCGGACGACCGGGACGTCGCCAAGTTCCTGCGCATCTTCTCCTTCCGCAGTCGCGAGGAGATCGAGCAGCTGGAGCGCGACACCGCCGAACGCCCCGCCGCCCGCCTCGCCCAGCGCGCCCTCGCCGAGGAGCTCACCACCCTCGTCCACGGCGCCGAGCAGTACGAGCGCGCCGTCGCCGCCTCCAAGGCCCTCTTCGGCCAGGGCGACCTCGCCGACCTCGAACCCGCCACCCTGGCCGCCGCCCTCGCCGAGGTCCCCAAGGCCACCGTCACCGAACTCGGCCAGCTCGTCGACCTGCTGGTCGAATCCGGCCTGGCCCCCAGCCGCTCCGGCGCCCGCCGCACCATCAAGGAGGGCGGCGCGTACCTCAACAACGCCAAGGTCACCGACGAGGAGGCCGTCGCCACCACCGACGACCTGCTGCACGGCCGCTGGCTCGTCCTCCGCCGCGGAAAGCGCAACCTGGCCGCGGTCGAACTCGCCGGCGCCTGAGCGCGGTTGGCTTGAACTGCACCGCAGTTGACCTGCGGTACACACGTCGAAGGGCCGGATCCAGCCAGATCCGGCCCTTCGAGGTTTGACTCGGCCGTTGTGGTGACCTACCGTAGTCCGAGTCGCCTGAACCGGACGTGACCGGGAGGCGGCCCCCCAAATCCTGATGAGCGACTTGGTCGCGCGTCCATTCGAAAGTCTGAGTGGAAATGCGGACCGAATAACTCTGCTAGAGTTCGGGAGCGCCGAAAGGCGAAAGCGAATCGGATCGAATGAAACTCCGGAAAACGGAGCGGAAAACATCTGATAAGCTGGAAACACGAAAGAACGAAGCGCCCGGAGGGCTGGTCGGAAGGCCGCTCGAAGGA
>NZ_JBSGDD010000058.1:0-48305 GCF_053602195.1 Kitasatospora sp. NPDC004531
AACGGCCCGGAGTACGTCCACGTGGTGCCCCGTCCACGGACCGGGACCGGCTGAACCCGCCGGTTACGCCTGGGTAGGGTTGAAGGATGGACACGTACCGGGCGATGGTGGCGGTGGGCGACTCGTTCACCGAGGGGATGTGCGACGAGGTGCTGCCCGGCGGCGAGTTCCGCGGCTGGGCGGACCGGGTCGCCGAGGTGCTGGCGGCGGAGCAGGACGGCTTCCGGTACGCGAACCTGGCCGTGCGCGGGAAGCTGATCGGGCAGATCCGCGACGAGCAGGTGGGCCTCGCCGCCGCCACGGACGCCGACCTGGTGACGCTCGCGGGCGGCCTGAACGACGTGCTGCGCCCCGGGTGCGACGTCGCCGAGGTGGAGCGGCGGCTCGGCGAGTGCACGGCCGAACTCGTCGCCGAGGGCCGCACCGTGGTGCTGTTCACCTCCACCGACCCGACCCGGCGGATGGCCGGCAGCGCCCGGCTGCTGCCCGCGATCCTGCGGATGAAGGCCTTCGTGGAGCGCACGGTGCGGGACAACCCGGGCCGGGTGGTGCTGGTCGACCTGTTCTCCGCGCCCGCGTTCGACGACCGCCGGCTGTGGGCCGAGGACCGGCTGCACCTGTCGCCCGAGGGCCACCGCCGGGTCGCGCTGGCCGTCCTGGAGGCCCTCGGCCGCCCCGTGGACGAGGACTGGCGGGCCCCGCTGGCCGACCCCGACCCCCGCACCCGCGCCGAGAAGCTCCGCGCGGACGCCCGCTGGCTGCGCACCCACGTCGGTCCCTGGATCGGCCGCCGCCTGCGCGGCCGCTCCTCCGGCGACGGCCGCCCGGCGAAGCGGCCGGAGCTGCTGCCCTACCAGGTGTGACGGGCGGTCGGGGGCGGGCGGTCAGGACAGCCGGACGGTGAGGCCGACGGTGCCCGACCGGCCGCGGCGCAGGCGGCTGCCGAGCAGCAGGATCCGCCCGAGCAGCCCGTACTTGCGGGCCAGCAGCCGCCGGTAGCGCTCGGCGGTGGCGGCGTCGGCGACGGTCGCGGTGGCCGGCAGGCTCTCGCCGGTCGGGTTGCCGCGCACGTCGCACGGCCCGACCAGGACCTCCGCGCACCGCCGGATCCGCTTGACCTTCCAGGAGTCGGCGGCGGTCCACACCCCGAGCGTGTCGCCGTCGCGCACCACCCACACCGGGGTCGGCACGGGGCTGCCGTCCTTGCGGTAACTGGTGATCAGCAGGTAGCTGCCGGCGGCGAGCCGGTCCAGCGCGGTGTCGGCCATGGCCGCGAGTGTACGGCCGGGGCGGGCCGCGCGGCGCGTCAGGCGGTGCGGACCGGGTCGGCGTCCGGCCGCGGGTCGGTGGGGGCCTCGGCGGTGCGGCGGGCGGGGACGGTGGCGTGCCACAGCCGGGCGGCGGACCAGAGGCCGGCGGCCAGCAGGGTCGCGTTGCGGGCCACGATCACCGCCGCGGGCCGCCAGCCGCCGATCATCACCGCGTTGAAGAACAGCGGGTACTCGACGCTGGTGAGGCCGATCGCCGGGATCAGCAGCAGCGCCACCGGCCGCTGGCTGGTGCCCCGCACCGACAGGCAGACCGCGGCCAGCCCGATCAGCCAGATCAGGTACTGCGGGGAGATCACCCGGCTGGTCAGCGTGAACAGCAGCACCGCGCTGAGCGCCGCGTCGTACGGCGTCGCGGCCGACCAGCGGCGGGCCCGCAGCCGCCACAGCAGCAGCCAGCCGAACGCGGCGGCCGTCAGCAGCAGCGACACCTGGGACACCCGCTGGACGTACGGGCCGAGGAACTCCATCGAGCCGTAGTGCTGCTCCACCCGCCCCGGCCAGTCGAACAGCCGGGCCACCTGGAAGAACGTGCCGCCCAGCGACTCGATCTCGACGCCGCGGGCGCGCTGCGCGGGCAGGAAGTCGAGGGCGTGGTCGAACAGCGCGGCCAGCACCAGCAGCAGCGCCAGCGCGGCCCCCGCCGTCGCGGTCCACGCCCGCCGGGTGGCCCGGCCGCGCGGCGTGCCCAGCACCGTCAGCGCCGGCCACACCTTGACCATCGCGCCGATCCCGGCCAGCACCCCGGCCAGCCGCGGCCGGGCCGGCAGCAGCAACAGCGACAGCACCGCCAGCCCCGTCACCGCCAAGTCGTAGCGCCCGTACGGCAGTCCGAGCAGCAGCGGCAGCATCAGCACCCAGAACCAGGCCCCGGCGGTGGAACGCCCCGGCCGCCCCAGCGAGGCCCGCAGCAGCGCGCCCGCCGTCAGCGCGTCGATCACCACCATGATCAGCCAGAACGCCTGCAGGTACGTCAGGAACGGCAGCAGGTGCGGCGCGAGCATCGGCAGCGCCGCGCCCGGCGGGTACTGCCAGGTGACGTCGTTCACCGGGAAGCTGCCGGTGCGCAGCACCTCGGACCAGCCCCGGTACAGCCAGTCCACCTCGACCGCCGACTCGGTCTTCCCGGAGCGGACCAGGGCCACCATCAGCATGCGGCTGCCGAGCCAGTACGCGGCCAGCGCGAGCACCTCACGGGGCCAGGTGGCGGGGCGGGTCCAGCGGATCGGCCGGGCGGGGGCCTGCGCCACCGTGTCCTCCAGTGCGGTCGTGCTACGGGGTCGAGTCGCCGCGGATCGGGGGAGCCGGCCGGGGCCGCGCCGCCGTGCGACCTCTCTCATATCAGACAAATCGGACGGCGATCGGCCCGCTGCGACGCGTGTCCGCCCGCGTCCCCGGAACGCGCCACGCCCCGGCCCGCCACCCGGCCCGCCCGATGAACGTCCGCCGGACCTGCCAGAATGCACGGGCGAGCAAGCGAAACCACCAGAAAGGGTGACCGGCATCGTGACCATGCCCGTCGAACGCAAGATCGCCGAAGAACTTGGCGTCCGCGAGAACCAGGTACAGGCGACCGTGGGCCTGCTCGACGGCGGGGCGACCGTCCCCTTCATCGCCCGGTACCGCAAGGAAGCCACCGGCGCCCTCGACGACACCCAGCTGCGCACCCTGGAGGAGCGCCTGCGCTACCTGCGCGAACTGGAGGAGCGCCGCGCCGCCGTCCTGGAGTCCGTCGAGTCCCAGGGCAAGCTGGACGACACGCTGCGCGCCAAGATCCTCGCCGCCGACTCCAAGGCCCGGCTGGAGGACATCTACCTCCCGTACAAGCCCAAGCGGCGCACCAAGGCCCAGATCGCCCGCGAGGCCGGCCTCGAACCGCTCGCCGACACCCTGCTCGCCGACCCGACCCAGGACCCGGCCGCGCTCGCCGCCCGCTACACGGGCGAGCAGGTCGCCGACACCGCCGCCGCGCTCGACGGCGCCCGCGCCATCCTGGTCGAACGCTTCGGCGAGGACGCCGACCTGGTCGGCTCGCTGCGCGAACGGATGTGGACCCGCGGCCGACTGGTCGCCAAGGTCCGCGACGGCAAGGAGCAGGACGGCGCCAAGTTCGCCGACTACTTCGACTTCGCCGAGCCCTTCACCAAGCTTCCCTCGCACCGGATCCTGGCGATGCTGCGCGGCGAGAAGGAAGAGGCCCTCGACCTCGAACTCTCCCCGTACGACGGCGAGCAGGAGGCCGACCTGCCCGGCGCGAGCGACTACGAGCAGCGGATCTCCGCCCGCTTCGGCATCGCCGACCGCGGCCGCCCCGCCGACAAGTGGCTCACCGACACCGTCCGCTGGGCCTGGCGCACCCGCATCCTGGTCCGCCTCGGCATCGACCTGCGCACCCGGCTGCGCGCCGAGGCCGAGGACGAGGCGGTGCGCGTCTTCGCCGCCAACCTGCGCGACCTGCTGCTCGCCGCCCCCGCCGGCACCCGCGCCACCATGGGCCTCGACCCGGGCTTCCGCACCGGCGTCAAGGTCGCCGTCGTCGACGCCACCGGCAAGGTCGTCGCCCACGAGACGATCTACCCGCACCAGCCCGCCAACAAGTGGGACGCGGCGCTGGCCGTGCTCGCCCGGCTCGCCGCCGAGCACCGGGTGGACCTGGTCGCGATCGGCAACGGCACCGCCTCCCGGGAGACCGACCGGCTCGCCGCCGACCTGATCAAGCGCCACCCCGAGCTCGGCCTCACCAAGGTGATGGTCAGCGAGGCCGGCGCGTCCGTCTACTCCGCCTCCGCGTTCGCCGCCCAGGAACTGCCCGGCCTGGACGTCTCCATCCGCGGCGCGGTCTCCATCGCCCGCCGCCTCCAGGACCCGCTCGCCGAACTCGTCAAGATCGACCCCAAGTCGATCGGCGTCGGCCAGTACCAGCACGACCTGAGCGAACTCAAGCTCTCCCGCTCGCTGGACGCCGTCGTCGAGGACTGCGTCAACGCGGTGGGCGTCGACGTCAACACCGCCTCCGCGCCGCTGCTCACCCGGGTCTCCGGCATCACCGGCACGCTCGCCGACAACATCGTCGCCCACCGCGACGCGAACGGGCCCTTCCGGACCCGGCGCGCGCTCAAGGACGTCTCGCGGCTCGGCCCCAAGGCGTTCGAACAGTGCGCGGGCTTCCTGCGCATCCCCGACGGCGACGACCCGCTGGACGGCTCCGCGGTGCACCCCGAGGCCTACCCCGTGGTGCGGCGGATCCTCGCGGCGACCGGCGGCGAGCTCGGCTCGCTGATCGGCAACGGCGCCGTGCTGCGCTCGCTGCGACCCGGTGACTTCGCGGACGACACCTTCGGCGTGCCGACCGTCACCGACATCCTCGGCGAACTCGACAAGCCCGGCCGCGACCCGCGACCCGCGTTCCAGACCGCCACCTTCAAGGACGGCGTCGAGAAGATCTCCGACCTGGAGGTCGGCATGATCCTGGAGGGCGTGGTCACCAACGTTGCCGCGTTCGGCGCCTTCGTCGACATCGGCGTCCACCAGGACGGCCTGGTGCACGTCTCCGCGCTGTCGAAGAACTTCGTCAAGGACCCGCGCGAGGTCGTCAAGCCCGGCGACATCGTCCGCGCCAAGGTCACCACCGTCGACGTGCAGCGCAAGCGCATCGGCCTCACCCTGCGCCTCGACGACGAGACCCGCCCCGCCCCCCGCGAGAGCGGCCCCCGCCGCGACTCCCGCCCCCCGCGCCAGGACCGCCGCCCCACCACCCCGCCCCCGCCCGCCAACTCCGCCATGGCCGACGCCCTCCGCCGCGCCGGCCTGGGCAAGTAGCGGGCCTTCGCACGACGGCCGGTCCGTGCCGGGGGCCGGCCGTCGTGTGCGGTGCGCGGTGTGGGGTTACCCATGCACGGGGGTGTGCAAGTGGGACAGACGGCGACGTGGTCCGATCGAGGAGGCAACGGTGAGCGCTCAACCGCACGGCCATGCCGGTGCGAGCCCCGAGATCCCCCGCACCCCGGACGGCATCGCGGCCGCGCTGTCGGCGAGCAGGCGCACGCAGTTCCGCGTCGAACTGGGGCGTACGGCCGCCGGTGAGGCGTTCGAACGCCTGCTGGACGTGTGGTGGTGCCGAGCCACCCTGGACCGGCGCGGCGGGCGCGAGGCCCGAACCGCCGCCGCTCGCACCGGTGCACTCCCGCTGGGCTCCTGGGATTCCCTCCGGAGTCGGAGGGGGAACCGGAGGGGATAGGGGTGGACGAGGAGTTCGACGCCGCCGACCTGTGGCCCGTCGAGCCCTCGTTGGAGGTCGAGGAGCTACTGGTCGCCGCGCCGGACTCGCTCTACCACGCCGTGGTGGCCGTGCAGTTGCGCCTCATGCGGGATCCGTGGGACGACGCCAGTGCGCCGATCGGCGACGATCCCCGCACCCGGGACATTCCGCTCGACGGCCACGCCGCCCTCGTCGAGTACGAGATCGTCCCCGGCCCCCATCGCCATGTGCTGCTCACCGCGGTTCAGTGGTGGCACACCGACTTCCGGGACGGAAGTCCGTTCTGACTCAGCCGCCCGCGCGGGATTCGGTGGCGAGGGCGATGAGTTCGGGCCACCAGGGTTCGCGGTGGTGGGCGAGGAGGCGTTGGGCCTCTTCGGGGGTGGTGAGGCGGACTTCGAGGACCTGTTCGCCGTCGGCGGGGTTGGTGGGGGTGGAGTCGACGAGGATCTCGGCCCAGCCCCAGAGCCAGGCCTTGACCGGGTGGGGCTGCCAGGGGCGGTAGGGGGCGGGGCCGTCGGAGACGGCGAGGTGGTGGCCGATCCAGGTCGGGGGGCCGATCAGGCGGGCGCCGGCCTCCTCGCGGAGCTCGCGGGCCAGGCAGGTCTCGATGCTCTCGGCGGCCTCGCGGGTGCCGCCGGGCAGGAACCAGTGGCCGCGCACGTCGCGGCAGAGGGCGACGCGGCCCTCGCTGAAACCCACCAGATGGATGTTGGTGACCAGTTCGTCCGCCGGCAGTTCGGTGGTGAACTGCGCGTCGATGCCGCCCCACTCCCAGCGCTGCGGCGCGTGGAGGGCCGGGAACCTGGCCGCGACCGCGGCTGTGTCGTCTGCTCTGCGTGTCGTGTCCGTCATCGATCGATCGTAGTCCGGACCGGGCGGAACCGGACCCGGAGGGTCAACGAATCGGACGGAACGTCACCCTCCGGTGGCCTGACGTCAATTCACCGCACCGGAAGGTCACTCGTCAGTGGCCTCCCGGTCGCCCGGACGGCCCGTCAGTTCGCGGCCGACCACACCAGCGGGCCGCGGTACAGCAGCACGACGCCGACCGCCCCCGCGAACGCGCCCGGGCGCCGGAGGGTCGATGACCCTCCGGCGCCCGTTCGGCAGTGGCTGTGCTCAGGCGCGGACCAGGTTCTTGCCGGCGTTGCGGGCGGCGTCCAGGGCCTGGGTGTGGTACTCGGCGGCCAGCTCGCGCAGGCTCTCCATCGCCGGGTTGACGGCGGCCAGGGTGAGCTCGCGGCGGACCACGGTCAGGTCGGCGCCCCAGACGTCGCGCAGCACGCGCTCCAGGTACGGGGTGGAGTGGTCCCAGCCCTCGCGCGGGGTGCCGGGGGCGAAGCCGCCGCCGAGCGAGGTGACCAGCAGGACCGGCTTGTTCTCCAGCAGCTGGGCGGTCGGGCCGGCGCCGGCGATGACCACGTCGACCCAGGTCTTGAAGTGCTGCGAGACGCCCCAGTTGTACAGCGGCACGGCGATGATCGCGGCGTCGGCGGCGCGCAGCTCCTCGGCCAGCTCGACGCCGAGCGCGGCGGCGGCGCGCTGCTCGTCGCTCTGCTGCTCGGCGGGGGTGAAGGAGGCGAGGGTGGCGTGCGTCCACACGTCGCCGGGCAGCGGGTCGGCGCCCAGGTGGCGGCGGGTGACGGTGCCCTCGGGGTGGGCGGCGGTCCACTCGGCGTGGGCGACGTCGGCCAGCTCGGAGCTGGTCGAGTTGGGGCCCATGATGCTGGCGTCCAGGCGGAACAGGTTCATGACGGGTCTCCTCGGATTCCGGCCGGCCGTGAGAGCGGCGGACGTGGGGTGGCGGGGCGGGGGCGGGTGCGGGCAGGGCGGTGCCGCATCCGGCCGAACCGGACTTTACCCCGCTTCGACCAAACGGACTTTACCCCGTTTCGCTCGGAAGGTAAATTGGCGGACATGGACGTCCCCTTCGGCAAGCCCCCGGTCGAGCGCGCGGACGCGGCCCGCAACCGCGAGGTCCTGCTCTGCACGGCCCGCGCGATGATCGACGAGGTCGGTGCCGAAAGAGTCACCATGGACTGCCTCGCCGAGCGCGCCGGCCTGGGCAAGGGCACCGTCTTCCGGCGCTTCGGCACCCGGGCGGGCATCTTCCGCGCCCTGCTGGACGCCGAGGAGTACCGCTTCCAGCGGGAGGTGATGGGCGGCGCCCCGCCGCTCGGCCCCGGCGCCGACCCGGTCGACCGGCTGATCGCGTACGGCCGCGCCCGGACCAGGTTCCTGCTGGAGCGGCACGACATCGCGCGCGCCGCGATCGAACGCAAGGGGCCGGTGCCGCCCGGCGGCGGGCCGACGTTCAGCCAGCCGCACATCCGGATGCTGCTCGGCCAGGCCTCGCTCGGCCTGCCCGACCTCGACACCCTCGCCTTCCAGCTCACCTCCGCCCTCGAAGGCCCCCCGCTGCTCCTGCTGGCGATGGAGGCGCCGCCCACCGGGGCGCAGTGCGGCGGCGAGGCGCTGTGCCAGGCGCTCGCCGACAGCTGGCAGAACCTGGTCGAACGGCTCGCCCGCCGCTGAGCCGGTCCGCGCGCGAAAAAAGCGGGGGCGGCCGTCGGCCGCCCCCGCTCCGCGAAACCCCGGTCAGGCCCCCGTCACCCAGATCATCTTGCGGCCGGTCTCCGCGGGCGCGGTGGGCGTCGCCGCCTCGATCCGGTCCAGCGCGTAGCCGAGCTTGCGCGGCACGGCGGCGCTCGCGGCGTTCGCCTCGTCGCAGTGGATCTCCGCCCGGGTGATGCCCGGCAGCGCCAGCGCGGCCCCGGTGAGCGCGCGGGCGGCGGCGGTGGCCAGGCCGCGGCCGGTGTGCTCGCGGTGCACCCAGTAGCCGATCTCCAGCGCGCCCTCGCCGATCCGGCCGTGCAGGCCGAAGCCGCCGATTACGGCGGACGGATCGGCGTCCAGGCCGAGCAGGTACATGAAGTCGGTGCCCTCGTCCCAGACCTGCTCGCCGCGCACCGAGAGCTGCTCGCTCTCCGGCAGCGTCGGCGCGTTGGCCGCCCAGGGCATCCACGGACGCAGGTGGTCGAGGTTGGCGAGCACCGCGGCGTTCAGCCCGGCGGCGTCCGCCAGGCGGCGGCGGCGCAGGTGCGCGCCGCCGTCGAGCGGCAGCAGCTCCGGCGGACGGCCCGCGGTCAGCGGGCGCACGGTGGTGTCAGGAGCGTCGGGGGAGTGACTCATGATCCGGAGTATGGGCCATCCCCGACCGGGCCCACCAGCGGATATTCCGTACCCTCACGGGTCGTTCACCACTGGGGCCGGGGCGGGGTCGCGCACGCCGGAGCGCGCCACCCCGCCGCGCGGCCGTCAGAGCCGCACCAGCACCTCGTCCAGCGGCTTGCGCTCCAGAGCCGGCACCCGGGCGTCGTCCGCCGGGTAGCCCACCGGGATCACGTACGCGGCGCGCTCCTCCTGCGGGCGCTCGCAGATCTCGTTCAGGAAGCGCATCGGGCTCGGCGTGTGCGTCAGCGTGGCCAGGCCCGCCTGGTGCAGCGAGGCCAGCAGCAGGCCGACGGCGATGCCGACGCTCTCCTTGGTGTAGTACGGGCGCGGCGAGTTCGGGCCCTTGTGCACCTCGAACACCACGATCACCGCCGGCGCGTCCTCCAGGAACGGCTTGCGCCAGTCCGTGCCGATCGGGGCCAGCGCCCGCAGCCACTCCTCGGACGCCCGGTGCGAGTAGAACTCCCGCTCCTCCGCCTCGGCGGCCTCCCGCAGCCGCCGCTTGCGCTCCGGATCGGTCACCACCACGAACCGCCACGGCTGCACGTGCGCGCCGCTGGGCGCGGTCGCCGCCGTACGGACCGCCCACTCCAGCACGCCCTCGGGCAGCGGACGGGTCGAGTAGTCGCGGACGGTGCGGCGCTGGGCCATCACCTCGTGGAAGCCGCGGCAGCGATCGGCCGCCTGCTCGGCGGGCACGCTCATCGGACGCAGCGGCACCGTCGGGAAGGACGGCGCCTCGGTGGTGGATGCACTGTCAACCATGGGCGACAGCACAGCACACGGCGCACGCCGAGTGGAAGACCCGGCCTTGCCAGGACTTGCCGATCAGGCCTCGGTGACCCGGCCGTCCGCGACCACCAGCCGCCGGTTCACCTGCACCGTGTCCAGCATCCGCCGGTCGTGGGTGACCAGCAGCAGCGTCCCGGTGTAGGAGGCCAGCGCCGACTCCAACTGCTCGATCGCCGGCAGGTCCAGGTGGTTGGTCGGCTCGTCCAGCACCAGCAGGTTCACCCCGCGGGCCTGCAGCAGCGCCAGCGCCGCCCTGGTCCGCTCGCCCGGCGACAGCGTCGCGGCCGGGCGCAGCACGTGCACCGCCTTCAGGCCGAACTTGGCCAGCAGGGTGCGCACGTCCTCCGGGTTGAGATCCGGCACCGCCGCCGAGAACGCCTCCAGCAGCGGACGCTCGGCGTCCCCGCCGAACAGGTGGCCGCGGGCCTGCTCCACCTCGCCGATCTGCACGCCCGAACCCAGCGCCGCACTGCCCGAGTCCAGCTCCAGCCGGCCCAGCAGCGCCGCCAGCAGCGTCGACTTGCCCGCGCCGTTCGCGCCGGTGATCGCCACCCGGTCCGCCCAGTCGATCTGCAGGTCCACCGGGCCGAACGCGAACTCGCCGCGCGTGACGGCCGCCTGGCGGAGCGTCGCCACCACCGAGCCCGAGCGTGGTGCGGCGGCGATCTCCATCCGCAGCTCCCACTCCTTGCGGGGCTCCTCCACCACGTCCAGCCGCTCGATCATCCGCTGCGTCTGGCGGGCCTTCGCGGCCTGCTTCTCGGTGGACTCGGCACGCTGCGCGCGGGCCTTCTTGTCGTTGTCGCCGCCCTTGCGGCGGGCGTTGCGCACGCCGTGCTCCAGCCAGTTGCGCTGCATCTGGGCGCGCGCCTCCAGCCCGGCCTTGGTGTCCGCGTACTCCTCGTACTGCTCGCGGGCGTGCCGGCGGGAGATCGCCCGCTCCTCCAGGTACGACTCGTAGCCGCCGCCGTACACGTTCACCTGGTGCTGGTGCAGGTCGAGTTCGAGCACCCTGGTCACCGTGCGGGCCAGGAACTCGCGGTCGTGGCTGATCAGCACGGTGCCCGCGCGCAGGCCCTTGACGAACGCCTCCAGGCGCTCCAGGCCGTCCAGGTCGAGATCGTTGGTGGGCTCGTCCAGCAGGAACACGTCGTAGCGGGACAGCAGCAGCGAGGCCAGGCCCGCGCGGGCCGCCTGGCCGCCGGACAGCGCCGTCATCGGCAGGTCCAGCGACACCTTCAGGCCCAGCTGGTCGGCGACCTCCTCGGCGCGCTCCTCCAGGTCCGCGCCGCCCAGGTCCAGCCAGCGGTCCAGGCTCGCGGCGTAGGCGTCGTCCGCGCCCGGGCGGCCCTCCACCAGGCCCTCGGTGGCCTCGTCCAGCGCGGCCTGGGCCGCCGCGACGCCGGTGCGGCGGGCCAGGAAGTCGCGCACCGACTCGCCCTCGCGGCGCTCCGGCTCCTGCGGCAGGTGCCCGACGTTCGCGGTGGGCGGGCTCAGCTTCAGGCTGCCGCCCTCCGGGGCGTCCAGCCCGGCCAGCAGCCGCAGCAGCGTGGACTTGCCCGCGCCGTTCACCCCGACCAGGCCGATCACGTCCCCGGGGGCGACGACCAGGTCGAGCCCGGCGAACAGCGTGCGCTCGCCGTGGCCGGCGGCGAGGTCCTTGACGACGAGAGTGGCAGTCATGATGAGTCGATTTTAGACGGCGGGCGAGGCGTCTTTTCGTCGGTCCGGCCCGCCCTGCCGCCGGCATCAGCCCCGGGCGGCCGGGGGCAGGCCCAACGCGCGCACCAGGTGGTCGAGTTCGGCCCGGAAGAGCTTGTCGGGCGAGAGCGTCTGGGCGCGCAGGTGGCCGTAGATCTCCAGCGAGACCGGGCCGTGCAGGTGGCCCCAGATCCGCAGCGCCAGGGCCACCCCGGCGGGCGGCAGGGCGGGGAACGCCGGGCGGACCTTGTCGAGCAGGCCGGGGTCGAAGTCGTCCCAGTCGAACCCGCCGTCCCCGTGGGCGGGTTCGGCGCTGCTCCAGGCGGCGTCCGCGAGCGCGGCGATGCCGACGCAGACCCGGCGGGCGGCGTCCGGCGCGGCGCCGCCGACCGGGGCCCGGTAGCCGGGGACGGGGTCGCCGTAGATCAGCCGGAAGCCCTCGGGGTGGGCCAGCGCCCAGCCGCGGAAGGCGTGCGCCCAGGCCTTGATCCGCTCCGCCGGGGCGTCCTGCGCGGAGCCGGCCCAGGCGGCGTCGACGGCGTCGGCGAGCTCGGTGTAGACGTCCGCGACGAGGGCGCTGACCAGGTCGTCGCGGGTGGCGAAGTAGCCGTAGATGGCGTTGGCGGTCATGCCCATCTCGCGGGCGATCGCCCGCAGGGTGATCGCGTCGGGGCCGCCCGATCCCATCAACTCCAGTGCGGTGCGCTTGATTTCGGCGGTCGTCTCGACGCGCAGTCGCTCGCGTCGTCCGGTGCTTCGAGTGGCTGCCACGGGCTCACGCTACAGCGTCACCGCTCTGATTGCCGTGCGGAAACTTCACGGCGTACAGTTTTCGCACGGCGTGAAGTCGATCGGCCCGCGCCGTCCATCCGCCATGACCACGCATGACCAAGGGGAGAACCATGCACATCGGCGTCATCGGAGCCACCGGCACCATCGGCAGCCGGGTCGTCACCGAGGCCCTCGGGCGCGGACACCGCGTGACGGCGTCCAGCCGGGACGCCTCCGCCGTCACCGACCGGCGGGAGAACCTGCACTGGGCGAGCGTCGACGTCCTGGACGCCGCGAGCATCGCCGCCGTGCTGCCCGGCGTGGACGTCCTGATCAGCGCCTTCCAGCCCGGCAACGCGGCGAAGGACTTCACCGACACCGTCCGGCGCTCGATCGCGGACCCGGGCGTCTACGCGAGCGCCGCCCGGGCCCTGCTCACCGCCCTGGAACGGCAGCCCCGCACCCGGCTGATCGTCATCGGCGGCGCGGGCAGCCTGGAGATCGAGCCGGGCGTCGTCCGCGCCGACCACGACGAGCTGATCCACGCGTCGCTCGACGAACTCGGCCTGCCCCGCGAGTACGCCGCCGCCGTGCGCGGCCACCGCGACGCACTGAACGTGCTGCGCACCTCGAACCGGCTCTGGACCTACTTCAGCCCCGCCGAGCAGATCGCCCCCGGCGAGCGGACCGGCCGCTTCCGCACCGGCGGCGACCAGCCCGTGCTGGACGCGGACGGCCGCAGCCGGATCTCGGCGGAGGACGCCGCGGTCGCGCTGGTGGACGAGGCGGAGCTGCCGCGCTTCGTCCAGCGGCGGTTCACTGTCGGCTACTGAGCCGGCTGCCGGACCCGCGGGCGCAGCGGCTCCGTCGGTCCGGCGGGCGGTCGGTGCGGCTAGGACGCGCGGCCGTTCAGGTCGGTGATGGTGGCGCCGAGGTCGCACCAGACGGTGGAGGTGCCGCCGGTCTCCACCCGGTTCCCGTAGTGGGTGTAGTTGCCGTAGCCGGGCTTGTAGCAGGTGGCGACGGCGACGAAGGCCCCTCCGGTGCACCGGAGGGAGGCGCCGGCGTGGCCGCCGCTGCCGGTGAAGTACTGCCGGTTGCCGCAGGACAGCGAGGCCGCGCCGGCGTCGGCCGAGGAGAAGCCGATCAGGCCCGCGGCGGCCAGGACGCCTGCGGCGAGAGTCGTCGCGGTGATCCGAGTGCGCATTGCCACCTCCGTGTTGGCGACCGTCCGGTCGAGTGCGCACCACGCTAGGGACGCCGGTGCCGTTCGCACCACGGCGCGTTCCCGGTGGCGGTTGGCTCCCCGCGCTCGCCGCGGCGGCGGGCGGGCGGCACACGCCGGTCCGTGCCTCGGCCCGTCCCCGTTCCCGGGGCGGGACTTAATTCCGTTGCGCGGGCGCGGAGGCGGTGCGTACGCTCGGAGGCGTCACATTCCCGCATGTCTGGAGAAGGCCGTTGCTTGTCTGAGGTCATGAGACACCGCGCCACGCCACACCCGTGTTGTTCCCGGGTTCCTCGGCGTGCGGGCGCGCGTGCGGCCTCGGCTGGGCAGCGATCCATGGCTCCCGTGCGGGAATTCGTGTTCCCGTGACGGCCCTTCCCGCTCCCGCGTCCTCGGTGTCTCCCCGTGTTGTCCCCTTTTCCACGGCAACTGACGGAGGCCCTCTATGGCGCAACCCACCACCTCGATCCTCTGCACCGACCTCGGCTTCGAATGGCCCGACGGCCGCAGCGTGCTGAGCGGTTTCCACCTCGCGGTCGGTCCCGGCCGCACCGGGCTGGTCGGCCTGAACGGCGCCGGCAAGTCCACGCTGCTGCGGCTGATCGCCGGCGAGCTCACCCCGGCCTCCGGCACCGTCCGGATCGCGGGCGAACTCGCCTACCTGCCACAGGACCTGACGGTCGCCGCCGACCAGCGGGTGGACGAGACGCTCGGCATCCGCGCGCAGCGCGAGGCCCTGCACGCCATCGAGTCGGGAGACGTCGACGAGCGGCACTTCGCCGTCATCGGCGACGACTGGGACGTCGAGGAGCGCGCCCGCGCCACCCTCGACCGCCTCGGCCTGACGGGGCTGCACCTCGACCGCACCACCGGCGAACTCTCCGGCGGCCAGGCCGTCCTGCTGCACCTCGCCGCGCTGCTGCTGCGCCGCCCCGACGTGCTGCTGCTCGACGAGCCGACCAACAACCTGGACGCCCGGGCCAGGGCCCGGCTGTACGACGCGGTGGCGGCCTTCCCGGGCGTGCTGCTGCTGGTCAGCCACGACCGGGAGCTGCTGGAGCGGGTCGACCAGATCGCCGACCTTCGGGACGGCGAAGTCACCTGGTACGGCGGCAACTTCAGCGCCTACCAGGAGTCCCTGGCGGCCGAGCAGGAGGCCGCGGAGCGGACGGTCCGCAACGCCGAGGCCGACGTGAAGCGGCAGAAGCGGGATCTGGTCGAGGCCACCCAGCGGCTTGCCAAGTCCGCGGCCTACGGCAAGGCCCGCTCGGTGCGGCGCAACGACCCCAAGGCCCTCGCCGACAAGCTCCAGGGCAAGGGCGAGGAGACCGCCGGCCGGCTGCGCGGCATGCACACCGAACGCCTCAACGAGGCCAAGGAGCGCCTCGCCGTCGCCGAGGAGGCGGTCCGGGACGACGCGGAGATCCGCATCGACCTGCCCCGTACCGCCGTCCCCGCCGGGCGCGAGGTGCTGCTGCTCGAACGCGTCCGGTTGGCCTACGGCGGCGTGGTCGACCTGGATCTGCGCGGCCCCGAGCGGATCGCGCTGATCGGCCCCAACGGCTCCGGCAAGACCACGCTGCTGCGCACCGTCGCGGGCGAACTCGCCCCCGCCGAGGGCATGATCACCACGCCGGTGCCCATGCGGTACCTGCCGCAGCGCCTCGACGTGCTGGACGACGGAGCCACCGTCTTCCGGAACGTCAAGGCGCACGCCCCGGCCGCCACGGACAACGACGTCCGGGCGCGGCTGGCCCGGTTCCTGTTCCGCGGGGCGCGGGCCGATCAGATGGCCGGCACGCTGTCCGGCGGCGAGCGCTTCCGGGCGACGCTGGCGGCGCTGCTGCTGGCCGACCCGCCGCCGCAGCTGCTGCTGCTCGACGAGCCGACCAACAATCTGGATCTGGCCAGCGTCCGCCAGCTCACCCAGGCCCTCGCGGGCTACCGGGGCGCGCTGGTCGTCGCCAGCCACGACTACCCGTTCCTGCGGGAGATCGGCATCACCCGCTGGCTGGAGTGGGACGGGGGTGAGCTCCACGCGGTGGATCCGCGCTGAGCCGCCGCCCGGGGCGTCAGGCCTTGGTGACGGTCAGGTCGTCGCACCAGCCGTAGCCGCTGCCGCTGCGCGCATAGCAGTAGATGCGCGCGGTGGTGGTGGTCGGGCCGGTGGTGAAGACGGCCGAGCCCTGGCTCCAGGCGGTGGTGGTGAACGCCGCCCGGTTGCTGGAGCCCGCGCTGTCGTACTCCTTGGCGCCGAGGGACAGTTCGGTGCCGGCGGCCGACACCCGGCCCCAGCCGGTCAGCCGGTAGGTGGTGCCCGGCTGCACGGCGATGACCTGCTCGGCGGCGGCCTGCGCCGGGCCGACCCGGACGGCGGCGGCGCCGCTGTGCGCACCCGCGGTGTCCAGCTGCACGCCGCCGTAGTACGTCCACGGGGCGAGCGTCCCGGCCTCGAAGCCGCCGTTGCGGACGGGGTCGGGCGCGGTGCAGGCGGTGTCGTCGAAGGCGCCGGCCTGCTGGAAGCCGATGTCGGGGCGGCACAGCTGCGGCACCGGGGCGCCGAAGAAGTCCTGCCCGCCATTGGCGGGGACGACGGCGCCGGCGCCCCGGGCCGGGGAGGCCGGGCCCAGCTTGTAGTCGGCCGGGTCGGCGCCGCCCGGCGCGGCGAGCTGCGGGTCGGCCGTCAGCTTGCGGGCGTCGGCCGGCTCGTTGGCGGGGTGGCCGCCCCAGAAGGCGTTGGCGTCCCAGCTGAAGTCGCCTGGCTTGTAGGCGTTGCCGCCGAAGCCGGTGTAGCCGCCGCTGCCCAGGTTGTAGAACAGGTTGCCGCTCAGCGCGGTGGTCGAGGTGCCCGAGCCCTGCTGGACGATCGCGGTGGTCGAACCGGCCGGCAGGTACACGGTGTTGTTGTACATCCGGGCGTTCTTCTCGCCGACGGCGAACAGCCAGCGGCTCTGGTCGGCCCGGCTCAGGTTGTCGCGCACCACGGTGCCGGTCGAGGACGAGCCGGAGCCGCAGGCACCGCAGAACAGCATGAAGCCGCCCTGGTTGTCGTGGCTGTAGTTGTACTGGAACAGCGCCCCGGTGTTGCCGTAGTCCGAGTCGAAGGCCATGCCGTCGTTGTTGTCGGCGAGCCGGCGCACGTGGTGCACCTCGTTGTACTGGACGGTCGTGAAGTCCGAATTGATGGTCCAGATGCCGGCGTTCGAGCCCATCGGGCGCATCGCCAGGTCGAAGGCGGTGTTGTGCTCGACCAGCGCGTGGTCGGCGGCCCGCACCACGATGCCGTCGCCGCCGGTGTCCTGGATCGTGTTGCCGCGGAACACCAGGCGGGTGCTGGCCCGCCAGTTGCTGGTGGTGCCGCAGCCGTCGCCGGTGCCGTAGCTGGGCCGGCACATCCAGGTCGAGCGGTTGGTCAGCCCCTCCCGGTCGACGTGCGCGATCTGCGAGTTCTGCACCACCACGTCGTCGAAGTTGGTCGGCCTGGCGGTGCCCGACACCCGGAACTGGATGCCGTTGGACCACTTGGTGGCGTCGCCGTTGACGTCGTGCACGTACACGTCGTCCACCAGGTAGTGGGTGCCGACGCCGCTCGGCAGGTCGGCGATCTCCACCAGCAGGCCGTTGCGCTCCCGCTTGGTGGCGGCGGTGTCCCGGTAGGTGATCTCCAGGTCGCGGATCTCCCACTGCTCCACGTTGAACAGGTGGACGGCCGCGTTCTGACTGCTCGCCGGATCGCCGGCCACCACCGGGCGGGCGGTGCCGGTACCGTAGCCCGCCAGAGTGATCGGCGCGCCCGCCGTGCCGGAGCCCTGCGGTTGCAGGGTGCCGGTGCAGGTCGCGCCGCGCTTGAGCAACAACTGGTCGCCGGGCTGGAAGAGGTGCGCGTTGGCGGAGGCGAGGCTGTTCCACGGGGCGGCCTGGCTGCCGGAGCCGTCGGAGGCGGCCGAGCAGTCCAGGTACCACGCGGTGCCGGTGGCCGTGCCGCTCGCCGCCGCCGGAAGCGCGGGGGTCAGCAGGGTGGCGGCGGCCAACGCCAGAGGCAGGGCACGCCGAAGGGAACGGTGCAGGAGCATCGAGGGGACTCCCGAGAATGGAGGGTCGGATGGGGCGCCCGATCCCGCACCGTAGGTTGACCATGTGATCGAGTCAATAACTTCAGACCTTTCGATCGAATGCCGATCGAATGATAAAAATTGATCGACAGGGGTGGCGTCGACCGCCGTCCCGCCAGCCACCGCGGCCCGACCGGGACCGCGGCCCGCACCAGGAGAGGACGCCATGACCGTCACGGCAGACGAACGCCGGGCACGGATCCTGCAGGTCGTGCGCGACCTCGGCACCGTCCGCGTGGTCGACCTGGCCACCCGCCTCGGCATCCCCGCGGTCACCGTCCGTCGGGACGTCGCCGCCCTCGCCGACGCCGGCGAACTCGCCCGCTCGCACGGCTCCGTCGCCCTCCCCGACAGCGGCCCGAACGCCCGCCCCGGCCGCCACGACCGGGTCATCGGCATGCTCGTCCCCACCGTCGGCTCCTACTTCGACGAAGTGATCGCCGGCGCCCGCGCCGCCGCCGCCACCGCCGGCGCCCGCCTGGTCCTCGGCATCGCCGCCTACGAGGCCCGCGACGACCGCGCCCAGGTCGAGCGGCTGCTCGAATCCGGCGTCGACGGCCTGCTGCTCACCCCCAACTGGCAGCCCGGCGACCCGCCGCACCAGCCCGGCCACCACCACTGGCTGGCCGAACTCCCCGTCCCCGCCGTCCTGGTGGAACGCAAGGCCGACCCGGGCAGCGCCGCCGCCGAACTCGACGCCGTCGGATCCGACCACCGCCACGGCGTCCTGCTCGCCCTGCGCCACCTCGCCGCCCTCGGCCACGACACCGTGCTGCTCGCCGCCCGCGCCGACACCTGGACGGCCCACCAGGTCCGCACCGGCTACGCCGAAGCCGCCCCCCTGCTCGGCCTGCGCACCCGCCCCGTCATCGACATGCACCGCCCCGGCTCCCCGGCCGGCGTCCCCGACGCCGAGTGGGTCGCCCAGCAGATCGCCGAAGCCACCGCCGACGGCGTCCGCGCCGTCCTGGTCCACAACGACCAGGACGCCATCCAGATCCCGCCGCTGCTGCGCACCCGCGGCCTGCGCGTCCCCGAGGACGTCGCCCTGATCTCCTACGACGACGTCTTCGCCGCCCTCGCCGCACCGCCGCTCACCGCCGTCGCCCCGCCCAAGAAGTCCGTCGGCGCCGCCGCCCTCGAACTCCTGCTGCGCCGCCTCGACGGCGAGAGCGGCCTCCCCGCCTCCCACGTCGAACTGCTCCCCACCCTCAAGGTCCGCACCTCCTGCGGAGGCGACGGCGTGGCCTAGCGCGGCGGGTCGGCCAGGCCGAAGAGCGGGAGGCAGGGCGCGAGGCCGTCGATCGTGACGGCGGTGGCGCGGCGGGCCTCCCAGTCCGCGCGGCTCAGCCGGTACCGGAGCGACGTCACCCGGCGGCCGCGCACCACCACGTGCTCGATGCCGTCCGGCCGGTAGCCGTGCTTGCGGGAGACGGCGGATGAGGCGGGGTTGTCCGCGAACGCGGCCGAGACCGCCTCGTCGGCGCCCAGCCCCGCGAAGGCCAGGTGCAGGACGGCCGCGCGCATCTCCGTGCCGATGCCCCGCCCCTGATGCGCCGCGCCGAGCCACGACCCGGTGCTCACCTGCCGCAGCACGCCGAAGTTCCGGGCGGCGACGGTCTGCAGGCCCACCACCTGGCCGTCCGCGAGCACGGTGAGGTTGAGCGCCCAGTCGTCCGGCGACCACGCGCCGAGCCGCCGCCAGTGGTGCTGCACCACCGAGCGGGCCCGCTCGGCGGGCGGCAGGTCCGTCCACGGGACCACGAACGGCATGCGGTCCGGCTCGTGGACGCCGTCCGCCGCGAGTGCCGCCAGCGCGGCCAACTCCTCGTCCCCGGGCAGCCGGAGCTCCAGCCGGGGCGTCCTCAGGCGCAGGCCCAGCACGGGCCAGTGATCGATCAGCATGCGTCATTGTGCTGCCTGCCGGCGGCTTCGGGCAGGTGGTTTTCGGGCCCGGCGGGTGGGTCCGACTGTCGGCGTGACCTGCTGGGATGTCGGCATGACTGTTGAGCGGGTCGCCGAGGCGCTGCCCGGGATCGCCGAGCTCCGGGTAGGCGGGCGGGGCCGGGTCAGCGGGGGGCCGGGGCGACGGCGCCGACGTTGCTGACCCAGACGAGGAAGGGCGGGATCCCGGGGTCGGGCTGTTCGGTGTCCGTCGGGTCTGGGGAGTCGGAGAGGGTGACGATGCCGGGCCGGTCGTCGGCGAGGAACTCCTCGACGATCGGGTCGAGCCGGTCGGTGGGCAGGTAGGCGCCGCCGAAGGGCAGTTCCTCGGGCGGTACGGAGCCGGTCGAGCAGCGGAGTTGGCCGGCCACCTCGTCGTGCCAGACGTAGAAGGTCGCGACGCCAGGGAAGGCCAGGTCGCGGACGCGGTCGCGGAGGGCCGAGGCGGTCCGTTCGAAGGCGGCCACCACCTCGGCGGTGGACAGCGACGTCCTGTCCTCGACGTCGGTGCTCAGCCACCAGGTGTTGGTCTCCCACTCCAGCGGCGGGTCGTCCGGGTCCAGCACCAGGGGTTCGTCGGCCAGTTCGGCGATGAAGGTCAGCAGCACCGGCTCATTGTCGCAGCGGGCGTTCAGGGCGTGAGCAGGCCGGACAGGTAGGTGCGGCCGGTGGGGAGCAGGGGGGCGAAGGGGGCGGCGGCGGGGTGCCAGGGGGCCTCGTACTCCCAGGAGATCCAGGTGTCGGGGGCGAGCGGGGCGAGGCAGGCGGCGAGGGGGAGGACGCCCGCGCCGAGCGGGAGGGGGGTGAGGTCGTCGCGGGAGGCGACGTCCTTGACCTGGACGTAGCCGAGGCGCGGAGCGAGCAGGCGGTGGGTGTCGGCGGGGGTCTCGTCGGCCAGCCAGGTGTGCATGACGTCCCAGAGGGCGCCGACGCAGGGGTGCGGGGCGGCGGCGAGGAGGGCGGCGAGGGCCGCGCCGGAGCGGTGCGAGTCGTGCGTCTCGACCAGCATCGTGACGCCCAAGTCGCTTGCGGTGTCGGCGAGTTGCAGCAGGCGTCGGGCGGCGACGCGGGTGCCCTCGGTGGTGTCGGCGCCGCCGCGCGGGAAGACCCGGACGTAGGGGGCGCCGAGGTCGGCGGCGAGGTGCAGGTGGGCCAGCAGGTCGGCGAGGACGGGGGCGTCCGGTCCGGGTCCGGCGACGCCGACGTAGGACGCGACGGTGAGCGGGGTGACGGCGGCCGCGCCGAACCGGCGGGCGGTGGCGCGGCGTTCGGCGGAGGTCAGCCCGGTGTGGACGGGTTCGCCGGGGGAGGCGCGCAGTTCGAGGCCCTGCCAGCCGTGCTCGGCGGCGAGGGCGAGGACGGCGTCCAGGGGGTGCCCGGGGAGGCCGAGGGTGGAGAAGGCGAGCGGCACGAAGGGTCCTTTGCGGTGCCCCCGCGCCCCTGCGGAGCGGGCGGAGGGGGCGAGGGGCGGGTGAGTCAGGCGGCGGGCGGGAAGGCGAAGTCGGTGCGGGTGCCGTCCGGCCAGGTGACGGTGCCGGCCCCGTCGGCGAGGGCGAAGGCGAGGGACGCGAGCGGGGGCAGCGCACCCGGGTCGGCGGTGAGGCGGGCGGCGCTGGCGAGCAGCGCGGTGGGCGTGGTGAGGGTGCCGTGCAGGTGGGGGGTGGTCGCGGTGGGGCCGAACGCGGTGCCGTCGGTGGTGGTGGCGGTGGCGGTGCTCCAGCCGCGCAGGCCGCGCAGTTCGGTGCGCAGGCGGTCGTCGCCGGTGACCGTCGCGTGCGCGCCGGAGGCGGCGACGGAGGCGCGGACGCCGGCGGCGGGGTCGGCGCCGGTGACGGCCCAGCCGCCCTCGCGGACGGTGGTGCCGCGGATCGCGCCGTGCACCAGGTGGATCCGGACTTCGTCGGGGCCGTGGGCGAGGGTGAGGGAGGTGACGGTGACCCCGGGCAGGGCGGCCCCGTCCAGGCGGGGCCGGTGCGCGGACGCGGCCCAGCCGGCGGCGCCGAGGCGGCCCGCGCCGAGCGGGGTGATCGGGCCGCGCTCGGTGGGCGCGCCGTCGAACACGAGCGCGAAGTGGTTGTCGCCGGCGGTGGTGTCGGGGCCGGTGCGGGTGGAGTGGGCGAGCCGGGAGTAGAGCGGGTTGTCGGCGACGGGGGCGTCGGCGGGCTGGTCGTCGCTGCCGTGGTTGTGCAGGCGCACCAGGCCGTCGGCGGCGGTGGACTGGACGAGCCAGCCGGGGGCGGGCAGCGGGGTGACGGCGTCGGCGCTCTCGGCGGGGGAGGGGGCCTCGGGGGCGGTCCACACGGGGTGGTCGGGCGGCAGCAGCAGGCCGAGGAAGCCGCCGGACGCCCAGTAGGGGGAGGCGGGCCCGGAGTAGGGCTGGACGATCGGCGGGTAGGGGCCGTGCCAGCCGAGGGTGAGCAGGCCGTGCTCGTCGAGGGCGCCGCGGTCGAGGAAGTAGCGCAGCGCGCCGGAGGCGATGCGACGGGTGGCGCCGGGGTCGAGCGGGGTGGTGCCGAGCAGCGCGCCGGCCCACAGCGGGCCGGCGGCGGCGAACCGGTAGCTGAGCGAGCGTCCCTGGTGGACGGGTGCGCCGTTGCGGTCGAACAGCCGGGAGTAGTCGGCGAGGTAGGCGTGCAGCCGGCTCCCGTAGCGGGCGGTCAGGGCGGGGTCGGCGGCGAGGTGGGCGTGCAGCGCGGGGTAGAGGTGCAGGGCCCAGCCGTTGTAGTGGTCGATGGCGCGGGGGCGGCCGTCGGTGTACCAGCCGTCGCCGAGGTACCAGCGGTCGATGCGTTCGAGGCCGCGGTCGACGGCGGCGTTCGCGGCCCCGGTGTCGATGCCGACCTCGGCGAGGAAGCCGCCGACGGTGAACGGGAACAGCCACCAGTTGTTGTCGACGGGCTGCCGGTGCAGGGCCTGGGCGAGCCAGGCGCCGGCGCGTTCCCGGACGGAGGAGTCGAGGCGGTCCCAGAGCCAGCGGCGGGTCAGGCGCAGGCCGATGGCGACCGAGGCGGCCTCCACCATGGCCTGGCCGCGGTCGGTGACGGCGAGCCAGGAGGTGAGGTCGCCGTCGGTGAGCGCGCGTTCGTCGGTGGGGGTGCGGGTGCCGGCGGCGAGGCCCTCGGCGTAGCGCTCCAGCAGGCCGGTGGGGTCGTCGCCGTCGGCGCCGGCCACCCGGATCGCGGCGAGCAGGAAGGTCCGGGCGTAGCCCTCCAGGCCGTCCGAGCGGGGGCCGGACCAGCTGGGGCGGGTGCCGGGGAGGTTGATCAGGGCGTTGGCCGGGCCGGCGTAGGGGCGGACGGCGGCCAGCAGCCGGTCCGCGGCGGCCTCCCAGTGGGCCCGGGTCCAGCCGGTGTGCGGGCTGAGCGCGCGGTCCTCCGGGGGGAGGGGGAGCGGGTGCGGCATGGCGGCCTCGGTTCCTGTGGGGTGCGCGGGGTGGGCGCGGGGACGACCTGGCGGGGGCTACCCGGCCGACCCTAGGAAGAGGCGATCGCGCCGTCAAGAACGTCTGATCGAATGATCTCCTTGATCGGATTGTGACCTCGGCAGAAACCCCGAAAACTCAAGGTGAACGGCGTCTGTCAGGGGAAATGCGACTGATCATTGCGGATCATTTGATCCGGATCCCTTGACGTCTGATCGGGCCCGTCCCAAGATAGCGATCAACCCGGCCCGACCTGCTCAAATCGGGTGATCGGGTACCTACCCGGCGTTTCAAGGACCCCACAGGAGCCGTGCCATGCCCTCTCCCGCTCTCCACCGCCGCAGAGCCCTCCGTCTCGCCGCCGCCGCCACCGCCACCGTGCTGGGCGTGACGCTGCTCGCCGCCTGCGGCAGCGACGGCGACACCTCGGCGTCGGCCTCCGACGCGGGCAGCGACGGCAAGCCGGTGTCGATCACCTTCTGGGGCTGGGCCAAGGGCACCAAGGACGTGGTGCAGGCGTTCAACGCCTCCCACCCGAACATCCAGGTCACCTTCGAGGAGATCCCCTCCGGCGTGGCCGGCGGCTACGCCAAGATCTCCAACGCGGTGAAGGCCGGCAACGCCCCCGACGTGTTCAACGTCGAGTACCCGCAGCTGCCGGACTTCGTCAGCCAGGGCGCGGTGCAGGACATCAGCAAGCTGGTCTCCGCCGACCTCAAGGGCAAGTACCTGCCGCAGTCGGTGGAGCTGACCACGCTGGGCGGCTCCACCTGGGCGCTGCCGCTGGACGCCTCCCCGCAGGCCCTGTACTACCGCAAGGACCTGTTCGAGAAGGCCGGGGTCGCCGTCCCGAAGACCTGGGACGAGTTCAAGGACGCCGCGGCCAAGCTGAAGGCCGCCGACGCCAACACCCGCATCGCCACGTTCTTCCCGGACGACCCGAGCACCCTGGAGGCGATGGCCTGGCAGGCCGGCGCCAAGTGGTTCGGCACCAGCGGCGACAGCTGGAAGGTCGACATGGGCGGCGCCGAGACCAAGAAGGTCGTCGACTACTGGCAGGGCCTGATCGGCGACGACCTGGTCCGCGTCCAGCCCTCGTTCAGCCAGCAGTGGACCGCCTCGCTGCAGAAGGGCGAGACCGCCGCGTACCTGGGCGCCGCGTGGGGCGGCGGCGTGCTGAAGTCCAGCCTGGGCACCGACCCGGCGGAGAACGGCAAGTGGGCCGTCGCCCCGATGCCGAGCTGGGACGGACAGCCCGCCTCCGGCATGCTCGGCGGCACCACCTTCGCCGTCTCCAAGGACAGCAAGAAGGCCAAGGCCGCGGTCGAGTTCGCCACCTGGGCGACCACCACCCCCGAGGGCATCCAGGCCCGCATCGCCTCCGGCTCGTCCTCCGCGTACCCGGCCGACCCCGAGCTGGTCCCGGTCGCCAAGGCCGCGTTCAAGACCGACTTCTACGGCGGCCAGGACATCTACGCCGTCTACCAGGACGCCGCGAAGGCCATCAAGCCGAACTGGGCCTGGGGTCCGACCATGAGCGCCACCAACAGCTCGATGAAGGACGCCTTCGGCAAGATCGGCCAGGGCGGCACCGTGCAGTCCGCCGTCGACGGCGCCCAGCAGGCCACCCTCGCCGAGCTGAAGAACCGCGGTCTGAAGGTGGCCGGCTGATGTCCGGCACCACCTCCGTCCCGGGCGGCGGCACCTCCGCCGCCGCCCGGGGCGGCGCCGCCGGGGCCCGGGGCAACCGCAGGCGCCGGGCCCCGATCGGCGCCCCGATCGCGCTGCTCGCCCCGTTCCTGGTGCTGTTCACCGCCTGCACGCTGATCCCGATCGGCTACGCCGTCTACCTCAGCCTGTTCAGCGAGCGCCGCTCCGGCCTCGGCTTCGGCGGCACCACCACCCAGGTGTTCACCGGCCTCGGCAACTACACCCGGGCGCTCGGCGACGCCGCGTTCCGCGACGGCTTCTGGAACACCGCCCAGTACTGCCTGCTGTACATCCCACTGATGCTCGGCCTGTCGCTGGCCGTCGCGCTGCTGCTGGACTCCGCGCTGGCCCGCGCCAAGCGGTTCTTCCAGCTCGCGCTGTTCCTGCCGCACGCCGTCCCCGGCATCATCGCCGCCCTGGTGTGGACCTACCTGTACACCCCCGGCATCAGCCCGGTGATCGACGCGCTCAACTCGGCCGGCACCCAGATCGACGTGTTCGGCCACCCGCTGCCCGCGATCGTCAACATCGCCGTGTGGGAGTGGACCGGCTACAACATGGTGATCTTCTACGCCGCGCTGCAGGCCATCCCGCGCGAGGTGCTGGAAGCCGCCGTGGTCGACGGCGCCGGACCGCTGCGCACCGCGTTCAGCGTGAAGATCCCGCTGATCCGCGCCTCCGTGGTGATGGTCGGCCTGTTCACCGTCATCGGCTCGCTCCAGCTGTTCACCGAACCGATGATCCTGCACGACGTCGCCCCCGGCGTGGTCTCCACCTGGACCCCCAACATGTACGCCTACTCCGCCGCGTTCGAACGCAACGACTACGGCCTGGCCGCCGCCTCCTCGGTGCTGCTCGCCCTGGCCGCCGCCGTGCTGTCCTTCGTGGTCACCCGCTTCACCCGCGGCCGTGACGAGAAGCGGGCGACGAAGCGCGACGACAAGCGGACGGAGACCGCCCGATGAGCACCCTCACCCCCGTCCGCCCCGACGCCGGCCCGGCCGCCCGGGCGCCGCGCCGCCGCCCCTGGACGATGTCCAGGACCGCCGTCAACGGGGCGCTGGTGCTGGCCACCCTCTACACCCTGCTGCCGCTCGGCTGGCTGATCACCGCCTCCGCCAAGAACACCGCCGACCTGATCGGCGGCCGCTCGCTCGGCGCCGGCAACTTCCACCTCGGCCAGAACCTGCACGACCTGGCCACCGTCGGCGACGGCATCTACTTCCGCTGGTACCTCAACTCCCTGCTGTACGCCGGGATCGGCGCCCTGCTGTGCGCGCTGATCTGCGTCGGCGCCGGCTACGCGTTCCACGTCTACAGCTTCGCCGGCAAGGAGAAGCTGTTCGGCGTCGTGCTGCTCGGCGTGCTGGTGCCCACCACCGCGCTCGCCCTGCCGATGTACCTGCTGGCCTCCCAGCTGCACATCGTCAACACCTACTGGGCGGTGCTGCTGCCCTCGCTGGTCAACCCGTTCGGGGTGTACCTGGCCCGGGTGTTCTGCGCCGGCTACCTGCCCGGCGAGACCCTGGAGGCCGCCCGGATGGACGGCGCGAGCGAACTGCGGATCTTCTGGTCGATCGGCCTGAAGATGGTCATGCCCGGCTTCGTCACCATCTTCCTGTTCCAGTTCACCGCCATCTGGAACAACTTCTTCCTGCCGCTGGTCATGCTCTCCGACAACCGGCTCTTCCCGGTCAGCCTCGGCCTGTTCTCCTGGAACGCGCAGACCCACGCCTTCCCCGAGTACTACCCGCTGGTGGTCACCGGCTCGCTGCTCGCCATCCTGCCGCTGGTCATCGCCTTCGTGCTGCTCCAGCGCCACTGGAAGGCCGGCATGACCGCCGGCAGCGTCAAGTAAACCCCCCTCCTCCTTTCCACTGCGCCTTCTGGGGAGCCCCGCCATGCCCAACTCCGCGCCCGCCGAGGCACCGCCCTCCGCCGCCACCGTCCGGAGCCGCCCGCGCGCCCTGCTCGCCATGCACCGCGACCTCGCCGCCCGGCTGATCTCCCCCGACACCATGGCCCGGATGGTCGAACTCGCCGACCTCGACCCGGAGTTGGTCATCGACGACTTCACCTCCCCGGAGGGCGCGGCCGCGCTCGCCTCGGCCGAGGTGATCATCAGCAGCTGGGGCTGCCCCCCGCTCACGGACGCCGTCCTGGACGCCGCCCCGCAGCTGCGCGCCGTCCTGCACGCCGCCGGCTCGGTCAAGCACCACGTCACCGACGCCTGCTGGGAGCGCGGCCTCGGCATCACCTCCGCCGCCTGGGCCAACGCCCTGCCGGTCGCCGAATTCACCGTCGCCGCCGTGCTGTTCAGCAACAAGCCGGTGCTGCGCCTGGCCGCCGACTACCGCTCCCGGCGCGCCCCGCACGACTGGCAGGCGGCGTACGGCACGGTCGGCAACTACCGGCGCACCATCGGCATCGTCGGCGCCTCCCGGATCGGCCGGCGCGTCCTCGAACTGCTCGCGCCCTACGAGTTCGACCTGCTGCTGCACGACCCGTACGTGACGCCCGAGCAGGCGTCCGCGCTCGGCGCCGAGCTGGTGACGATGGACGAACTCTGCGCCCGCTCGGACGTGTTGAGCGTGCACGCGCCCGAACTCCCGGAGACCAGGCAGCTGGTGGACGCCCGCCGGCTCGCCCTGATGCCCGACGGCGCGACCCTGATCAACACCTCCCGCGGCTCCCTCGTCGACCAGGACGCGCTCACCGCCGAACTGGTCGCCGGCCGCCTGCACGCCGTCCTCGACGTCACCGTGCCCGAGACGCTCCCCGCCGACTCCCCGCTCTACGACCTCCCCAACGTCCTGCTCACCCCCCACATCGCCGGCTCCCTCGGCGGCGAACTCCACCGCATGGCCGCCGCCGCCACCGACGAGCTCGCCCGCTACGCCCAGGGCCTGCCGTTCGCCCACCCGGTCACCCGCGAGGAGATCGCCCGCACCGCGTAGCGCACCTCCCCGGCCGCACCGCGGCGAGGCCCCGCCGTCCCCGAACCACTCGGGGACGACGGGGCCTTCACGCTCCGGGCGGCTCCCGCCAGCGCCGCAGGGTGGCCTCGATGGTCGTCAACTCGGGGGAGCCGGACGGGAGTTGTCCGGCGGCGCGGGCGGCGATCGGCTCCAGCAGGGCGAGCGCGGCTTCCGGGCCGTGCAGCAGGCCGACGGCGTGGCCGTGGGCGTTGGCGAGCTGCAGGGTGAGCGGGTGGTCCGGGCCGAGGGCGTCGGCGGCGTCGGCGGCGATGCCCGCCAGCAGCGCCACCGCCTGCGGGCGGTGCCAGGGCTCGCGCCGGTTGGGGACGGCGAACTGGCGGTAGGCGAAGGCGGCCCGGGCGCGGAGCCCGGGCTCGGTGCGCGCGGTGCCGTGGGCGGGGTTGCGGAACAGGGCCAGGTGGCCGGTGGACCCGACGGTGCGCTGCTGCGGCACGGGCGCCTGGGAGCGGCGGGGCGCGTCGGCGGGCACCCGGGCCAGCGCGACGGCCAGGTGGTGGTGGACCAGGTCGAGGGGGAGGAAGGCGGGCCCGTCGGGGACGCCCTCGCGGCAGAGCCGGAGGATCTGCTCGGCGAAGTGGGTGAGGCCGGTCTCCCGGTGGATCAGCGCCTTGCGGGCCCGGTCCACGGCGGTGAGCAGATGGAGGTCGGCGGCGGCCGGCTCGTCGAGGGCGAGGCCCGCGTAGCAGCAGTCGAGGACGGCGATCCGGTGGGCGGCCCGCGCCCCGACGGCCTCCAGCAGGGCGCCGGCCGGGAGGGCGGTGCGCCCGACGTGGCCGACCTCGTCCACGGTGCCGGGCAGGGCGAGGTGGAGGCGGCCCCCGTTGCCGGTGCCGTTGCCGGTGACGCCGTGGCCCGCGTAGAGGACCAGCAGGGTGTCGGTGGCCCGGGCAGCGGCGGCGGCGACCCGGTCGGCCACCTCGCGGGCGCTCTCCGGGTCGACCACCCTGAGCACCTGGTCGGGGTCGAAACCGCCGTCCGGGCCGGAGAGTCGATCGGCGAGCAGCTCCATCGAGGTGACCGCCTCGGGCATCTCGCGCAGGTGGGCGTAGCGGCCGACCGCGATCAGGACGGCCCACGAGCCGCCCGGATCGGGCCGGATCAGGCGGTGGCTCATTCGGAGGAGAGGAACTCCTCGACCCGGTCGAGGAGTTCGGCGCTGTCCTCGGTGGAGTCGGCGGAGATCCGGAGCTCGGTGCCGTCGGGGCGGCGCAGTTCCAGCGAGACGCCCTTCCTGCGCAGGCGGGCCTCCAGCCAGGTGCAGAGCGGGGTGACCACCAGCGGGCCCAGCTCGGCGGCGTACTGGACCGCGTCCGCGAAGCCGCCCTGTTCGTTGTCGCGCGGCGGGCGTTTGCGGTTGTCGGTGAGGCCGCGCAGTTCGGCGTCGCGGTTGAGGTGTTCCTGGAGGGCTTCGGCGGCCTCGCGGACCTCGTCGTCCTCGCCGAGGAAGGCGATGGTGTAACCGTTCATGACGGCCTTTCAGAGCAGATCGGGCAGCTCGCCGGTGGTGGCGGGGGGCGTCGAGGAGGCCGGGGCCTCCGGGAGTCGGGCGAACAGGCGGCCGGTCCGGCCGGGGAACTCGTAGGGGAGGCGGAGCGCGGCGGCGGCCTCGTCCAGGTCGACCAGGCCGACCAACTCCTGTTCCAGTTCGGTCCATTCGGCGTCCGGGGCGCCGGCGGGGCGGTGGCTCTCGGGCAGCGGGTCGAGGTCGAGGGTACTGAAGTCCTGCCAGGCGCGGGCGCGTTGGGCCTCGGTGCGGAGCTGGACCGCCTCCCCGCCGACCAGGCCGGCGAGCAGTTGGGGCAGGACGGGCGGAATCGGCCCGGCGGCGGCCAGCAGCACCCGGAGGCGGAAGATCCGGCCCTGGTAGCGGTGCAGCGCGTCCTCGAAGAAGCGCTGCCCGCTCTCGGCCGCCGGATCACCTCGACGGGCCTGCTCCCAGACCGGACTGCCGGCCGAGGCGCGCGCCAACGCGCTGTAGGCGTCGGCGAACCGGCCGAGCATTCGGTCCGTCCCGGCGGGCAGCGCGTACGGCGCCAGGCCGACGGCGAGGCAGGTGGGCACCGGCTGCCGGGCCAGTTCGGCCCAGAACGGCTCCCAGGAGCCGCCCGGCCGCAGCGGCACCGCGACGGTCGCCATCAGGCGCTGCGCACCGGGCCCGGCCAGCCGGTACTGCCGGAGCTGTTTGCGGATCTCGTACAGGTCGAGCACGGCGGGCGCCGCGCCGAGCGGGTGCAGCTCCCCGGCCACGTCGGCCGGCGCCGCCACCACGTGCGGCGGGAGCGGGCCGCCGGCCAGCGCCAGGGCGACGCCGACCGCCTGCTCGGGCGCGGCGGCCGCGCCCCGGGCCAGCAGGGCGGCCCGGATGCGCCCCGACTCCCCACCGGTGCACCGGAGTTCGAGGTGCCCGCCGTTGTGCGGCAGCGCGCCCAGCCAGGCCCGTTCGGCCGCGCCCGCCTCGGCCCAGTGCCGGCCGTCGGACCCGCCGAGCGGCGAGCTCGGGCCGAGCACGGGGGCGATCCGGTAGGCCGCCCGGGCCAGCCGGCCGACGCCGCCCGGACCGTGCGGCTCGACCAGCACGCCGCCCCGGGCGACCGTCACTGCTGACCGGGCGCGCCACCGGACCAGGTGCCCGGCGGTGCGGGCGGGGCCGGGGGAGCGGGCGGCGCGGCGGGCGGCGCGGGCGGCACCGGCGGGCGCTGCTGCGGTCCGACCTGCTTGACGGTCGACACCGCCACCTGCGGGAACCGCACCTGGAGCTGCACCGGACGCTGCTCGACGGCCACCACCAGGCCCTCGCGGCAGGCGGCGTGCACCGCCTCGCGCATCGCCCGCACCTGCCCGGTGCGGGACATCGCGCTGCGCAGGTCGTTGCCGCCGCTCACGCTGTCGGTGACGAACTGGACGAAGAGCCGGAACTTGCTCCGGGTGCGCCACATCTGCCAGCCCAGGTAGAGGCTGCTGCCGTAGTTGAAGACCGAGATGTGCGCGGTGCAGTCGTGCTGGGCGAGCACCAGCCGGCGGGAGAGGCCGCCGTACTGCGGGACGGCCTCGACGGACGGGGACAGCGGGTAGCCGCGTTCGGCCACCACGTTGCAGATCTGGTTGTAGGCGGAGTCGACGTCGGCGCGGGCGTGCAGCAGGACCCGCCACTCCGCGATCGGCTCGGTCAGCCTGCCGACCAGCAGCACCAGCACGAAGGCGGCGAGGCCCGCCAGTGCGGCGAAGACCGGGACGCCGAGGAGGGCGCCGACGAGAAGGGCCGAGTCGTCGGAGCCGTACCGGTCGCTGCTGCCGGCGCCGCTGCCGCCGGCCAGCCCGATCAGCAGGCCGAACACCAGCACGACCAGCCAGACCAGCCACGACACCAGCAGGGCCCTGGCCGCCATCTGCAGCAGGGCGCGACCGCTGACCCGGTCGTCGAGCACCGTTTCGACCGGCATGTGCCGGAGTGTTTTGTCGAGATAGGCGTTGTTGCCGTCCCCGCCGTTCCAACCCGGGACGGGCAGCGAGCTGTCACTGGACACGCCGAATTCCCCTGACATTGCGTCAATTGGCTTGAAGGCATGACAGTTTCGCACGTCGCAGGCGCGCTGTCAGGCGAATTGACGCAACCGGAAGGGGCGGGTACGGACCACGCACGGCCCGCCGGGACGCCGCCCCGATGTCCGAGGGGTGGGACGATCCGTCTCGCGTAACCGGGACGGGGCAGGATCGGCGGTGGTTGTGCTGTCGGCCGGATCGGAGTGGCGCTGTGGGTGTGGTCGAGGTTCCCGGGTCGAAGTCGGTCACCGCGCGGGCGCTGTTCCTGGCGGCGGCGGCGGACGGGACGACGGAGTTGGTGCGGCCGCTGGTGTCGGACGACACCGAGGGCTTCGCGCAGGGGCTCCTCGCGCTGGGGTACGAGGTGGAGCGGGGCGAGGGGCGCTGGCGGGTCGGCGGGCGGCCGCAGGGCCCGGCGGCGGACGGGGCGCGGGTGTTCTGCCGGGACGGGGCCACCACGGCGCGGTTCCTGCCGGCGCTGGCCGCGGCGGGCCGGGGGACGTTCCACTTCGACGCCTCGGCGCAGATGCGGCGGCGCCCGCTCGGCCCGCTGACGGAGGCGCTCAGGGCGCTGGGCGTGGCGGTGGAGTGCCACGGGGCGGAGGGCCACCACCCGCTGAGCGTGCGGACGGACGGGGTGAAGGGCGGGGAGGTGACGCTCGACGCGGGGCTGTCCTCGCAGTACCTGACGGCGCTGCTGCTGCTCGGGCCGCTGACCCGGGAGGGGCTGCGGATCACGGTGACGGACCTGGTCTCCGCGCCCTACGTGGAGATCACGCTCGCGATGATGCGGAGCTTCGGCGTCGAGGTGGAGCGCGCGGGCGACACCTTCCACGTGCCGCCGGGCGGTTACACGGCGACCAGGTACGCGATCGAGCCGGACGCGTCGACGGCGTCGTACTTCTTCGCGGCGGCCGCGGTGACGGGCCGCCGGGTGACGGTGCCGGGCCTGGGGCGGGGCGCGCTCCAGGGCGACCTGCGGTTCGTCGAGGTGCTGGCGGAGCTGGGCGCGAAGGTGGAGATCGGCGCGGACGCCACCACCGTCACCGGCGGGACGCTGACCGGCGGCACCGTCAACATGCGGGACATCTCCGACACCATGCCGACCCTCGCCGCGATCGCCCCGTTCGCCTCGGGGCCGGTGCGGATCGAGGACGTGTACAACACCCGGGTCAAGGAGTGCGACCGGCTGGACGCCTGCGCGGAGAACCTGCGCCGGCTCGGCATCGACGCGCGGACCGGACGGGACTGGATCGAGATCCGGCCCGGGGCGCCGAGGCCCGCGGAGATCGCCAGCCACGGCGACCACCGGATCGTGATGTCGTTCGCCGTCACGGGACTGCGAACCCCGGGCATCGCGTTCGACGACCCGGGGTGTGTGCGCAAGACCTTCCCGGGCTTCCACGAGGCGTTCGCCGCGTGGGCCCGGGAGGAGTAGCCCTCAGTCCTTCACGGCGCCGCCGAGCCCGGACACCATGTGCCGCTGGACCAGGACGAAGAAGATCAGCACCGGGACGGTCATCAGGGTGGAGGCGGCCATGATGCCGCCCCAGTCGTTCTCGTCCGGCTTGAAGAACACCATCAGCGCGGCCGGCAGCGTCTGGTGGTCGGTGTCCAGGATCAGCGTCTTGGCGAAGACGAAGTCGTTCCAGGCGGTGATGAAGGAGAACACGCTGGTCGCCGCGAGGCCGGGGGCGACCAGCGGGAACAGGATGCGCCACAGGATGGTGAAGCGGCTCGCGCCGTCGATCCGGGCGGCCTCCTCCAGCGACTCGGGGACGGCGGCGACGAAGCCGCGCAGCATCCAGACCGCGAACGGCAGCGAGAACGCCAGGTTGACCAGCATCAGCGCGCCCAGCGAGGACAGGCCGAAGCCGGGGGCGACCGTGCCGATGTCGCGGACCAGGAAGAACAGCGGGATGGTGAGCGCCTCGACGGGCACCATCTGCGCGACCAGGAACATGATCAGAATGGTGGTCCGGAACCGGAACCTGAACCGGGACAGCGCGACGGCCGCCAGGAACGCGATCAGGGCGGAGACCACCACCACGACGCCGGCCACCAGCAGGCTGTTCAGGAAGTACCGGCCGAAGCCCGAGACCCCCAGCGCGTTGCGGAAGTTCTCCAGCGTCGGGGCGAACGTCCAGGGCCGCGGGTGCGCGGAGGTGATCTCGCCCTTCGGCTTGAGCGCCGAGAGCACCATCCAGTACAGCGGGAAGACGGTCAGCAGGGCGAGCACGATCGCCGTCACGTTCGCGCCCTGCCTCAGGACGCGGTTGTCGCGCTTCACAGTTCCTCCCCGGAGCGGCGCAGGCTGCGGATGTACACGGCGGTGACGGCCAGCAGGATCAGCGTCATCAGGACGCCGATGGCCGCGCCGAGGCTGTAGTTCTCCGCGACGAAGGCCTTCTGGTAGGCGTACACGTTCAGGACCAGGTTCTGGCCGGCGATGCCGCCGCCGCCCGTCATCACGTAGATCTGGGTGAAGACCTTGAAGTCCCAGATGATCGACTGGATGACCACGATCACCAGCAGCGGGCGCAGCATCGGCAGTATGATCCGGCGGAAGATCGTGGCGGTGCCGGCGCCGTCCAGGCGGGCGGCCTCCAGGACGGAGTCCGGGATCGCCTGGATGCCCGCGTACAGGGTGATCATCACGAACGGGAAGCTGTGCCAGACCACGACCACGGCGACCATCGCGAACGCCGACCACTTGTCGTACATCCAGTTGTGGCCCTGGGTGCCGAGGATCTCGTTGACCAGGCCGGAGTTGGTGTCCAGCAGGAACATCCACACCGTGGAGCCGGTCATCGCGGGCGCGGCCCACGCGCCGAGCGCGCCGAACATCAGCAGCAGCCGGGGCCACTTGCCGACCCGGGTCAGCAGCACCGCGCAGACCGCGCCGACCACCAGGGTGGCGACCACGCAGAACGCCGCGAACGCCAGGGTCTGGCCGAGCACCGACCAGAACTGCGAATCGCCCAGGACGTCCGTGTAGTTGGACAGTCCGACGAACTCGGTCGGCACCCCGCCGGAGGCCTGCGGCTGGCCGAACTTCAGCACCGACAGCAGGCCCAGCTGGTACAGCGGATAGCCGAACAGCGGGATCAGCACCAGCGCGGCCGGCAGCAGCAGCCACAGCGGGACGGGAATCCGGGCGAGCGGCCCGGATCGGCGGCGGCCCTTCGCGGGGGCCCCGCCCGCCGGGCGGACCGGGGTGTCCCCGTGGTCCGCCCGGGCGGTGACGGTCGTGGCAGGCATCGACAACTTCCGTTCTGTTACTACGAGTTGACGCTTACTCGCCGATCACTTGCCGCTGAACGAGGAGTTCATCGCGGCCGCCGCCTCCTTGGTCGCGGCAGCCACGTCGGCCTTGCCGGTGATGACCTTCTGCAGCATCGTCGGCACCACGTTCTGGGCGTCGATCTTCGCCCAGGCGGCGTCCTTCGGGACGAACTTGGTGCCCGCCTCGATGGTGTCCGTGAACGGCTTCAGCCACGGCTGCTTCTGCACCACCTCGGCGCGCGCCGAGGACAGCGTCGGCAGGTTGCCCATCGCGTCGAACAGCGCCAGCTGGTTCTTCTTGGACGCCAGTTCCTTGATGAAGTCGACCGCCAGGCTGCGGTGCTTGGTGGACTTCATGACACCCAGGTCGTTGCCGCCGGAGAACGCCGGGGCGATCTTCCCGGCTGCCGGGCCCGGCAGCGGCACGATCCCGTACTTGCCCTTCGCCGCACCCGCCTCGACCGCGCCGCGCGAGGAGTTCGGCAGGATCGCCATGCCGGCCTTGCCCGCCGCGAACGACTCCACGGTCTTGCCGCCGGTCAGGTCGGCGCACTGCTGCGCCGGACAGATCCCGTCCGAGAACAGGTCGGTGTACGCCTTCACGCCGGCCTGCGACTTCGCCGAGTCGATCGCCGAGGTGTACGCGGTGCCGCTCTGCGTCGCCAGGTCGCCGCCGTTCGCCCAGACGAACGGCAGCGCGCCGAAGGTGTACTTGCCGCCGACCGCGATGCCCAGCATGTCGCCGTGCGCCGAACGGATCTTCTCCGCCGCCGTCTTCAGCTCCGCGTAGGTGGTCGGCGCCTGCAGGTTCAGCTCGGTGAACAGGTCGGTGCGGTAGTACAGCGCGCGCACGCCCAGCCACCACGGCAGGCCGTAGGTCTTGCCGTCCACCACCGCGGTGTCCTTCAGGTCCTGCGGCAGGTCCTTGCCCTCCTCCCAGTTCGCCAGGTCGGAGGTGATGTCGGCGAGGCCGCCCGACGCCGTGTAGCCGAACAGGTCGGTGTTGCCGAACTCCACCACGTCCGGAGCGGAGGACGGGTCGTTGAACGCGCCCTTCATCTTCTCCGCGCGCGGACCGGCGTCCGTCGGGATGTACGAGACCTGCACGTCCACACCGGAGTGCTTGGCCTTGAAGTCGGCGATGGCCTGCGCCACCACCTGCTCCTTCGGGGCCCGGTTCGCCTCGTCGTACAGCCACACCTTCACGGTGCCGGTCTGCTTGTCCTCCGACGAGGCGGTCTTGGCGGTGCCCGGTGCGCAGGCAGTCGCCACGGTGCCCGCCAGCACGGCAAGGGCGGCACCACGGGCCAGCTTCTTCATGCTCAACGTCATCTCCTCGCCGAAGCGGGACGTACCTGCACGATCCGGACGGAACCGGGACATGCGGTGGGGGATCAGTGTGAGCGGGACGTTAGGAAGTCACCGGGTGCGCCGACAAGAGGGGAGCGCGAAAGTTGTGCACTGCAAAACGATGTTCTGCGGAACTGGCAACCCGGCCGGACGGGACGTACCGTCACACCCCATGACCAGCACCGCCGCCGACAGCCGGCCCGCCGACCGGCCGGAACGCAACCAGTCCGCGTCGCTGCGCCGAGCCCTGGCCGTGCTCGAACACGTCCGCGACCACGCCGCGGCCGGCCCCGACCTCAGCCTCACCGCACTCGCCGACGGCCTCGGCATGTCCAAGTCCACGGTGCTGCGGCTCGCCGCGCCGCTCGTCGACGCCCAACTGCTCGCCCGCGACCGCGACACCGGACACTACCGCCTCGGCCCCGGCTCGCTGCGCCTGGGGCAGGCCTACCTGGCCACCCTCGACCTGCGCACCGCCGCCTCCGAGGAGGCCCACCACCTGATGCGCGAGGTCGGCGGCACCGTCCACCTGTGCGTCCCCGACGCCCCGTACGTGGTCTACGTCGACAAGGTCGAGAACGAGACCGCCGTCCGGATGGCCTCCCGGATCGGCAGCCGCGCCCCGATGTACTGCACGGCCGTCGGCAAGGCCATGCTCGCCTGGATGCCCGAGGACGCCTTCGCCACCGTGGTCGCCCACGGCCTCCCCGCGATCACCCCGCGCACCCTCACCTCGGCCGCCGCCCTGGCCGCCGACCTCACCCGCATCCGCAGCCGCGGCTACGCCGTCGACGACCGCGAGAACGAACCCGAGGTCCGCTGCATCGCCGCCCCCGTCTTCGACCACAACAACACCGTCATCGGCGCCATCTCCACCTCCGCCCTCACCTCCCGCATCACCGCCGCCCGCGCCCGCGAACTCGGCCCGGTCGTCGCCGCCACCGCCTCCCGCGTCTCCCGCACGATGGGCTCCACCCGGTGACGGCCGTCAGGCCTGTTGGGGTTCGGGGGTGGGGCGGCGGAGCTTGGTGCCGAGGCGGTCGAGGGCGACGACCAGGGCGGCGAGGACGATGAACTCGGCGGTGAGCTGGACCATTTGGAGGGCGACCCAGCCGTAGCCCTTCTCGGTGGGGTCGAGGAAGAAGTAGGGGTAGCGCAGCGGGAAGTCCGGGAAGGCGATGGCGCGGGCCTCGGTGAGGAAGGCGTAGCCGAGGGGGTAGGAGAGCCAGAGCGGGAGGTCGCGCCAGCGGGAGGCGTTGCGGGGGGCGAGCAGCAGCCAGTCGGCGAGCACCATCAGCGGGGTGGTGTAGTGCAGGAAGAAGCTCGACCAGTGCTGGAGGCGGTCGGGGCCGGAGAACAGGCCGGGCAGCGGGTTCTCGCCGTGGTTGAGCAGCACGTGCGCGACGATGCCGGTGATGGTGATGTACAGCACGACGGCGCCGCGCAGCCGGGGCGCCGGGGCGTCGACGGTGCCCCGCTTCGTCATCCAGTAGGCCGCGCCGAGGAAGTACCCGAGGACGAGCACGTTGCTCTGGAGCGTGAAGTACACCAGCGAGCTGTTGCTGAGGTAGATCCCCAGGAACGCGGACAGGGCGATGGCGCAGCGCCACCACAGGGCGGGCCGGGTCCAGACGGTCATGCGGTCACCGGTGTTCGTCTCGCGGGTGCCCCCCGTGGGCACGACTGATCGCCGCACTCTACCTGCCGGTTCGACAGTCGGAAAAGATCACCGGTCGCTGGACGGGCCCGCCCGGTACGGGAGTTCGGCCCTCCCCGGGAGGGTCAGAGCGGGAGGTTCGCCGGGTTGTGGGTGTGGCTCTCGATCCCGTGGGCGGCGCGCCCGTTGAGCTGATGGGCGAGGTCGTGGCAGGCGCGGGCCGCCGCCAGTTCCTCGCCGATGACGCTGTCCGCGTCGTCGATCGGATTTCGGCGGGCCATGCCCTGGCCCTGGGCGCCGGGCGCGCTGAACCCGCTGAGCGTGGCGGTGCAGGTGGTGCGGGACTCGTCCTCGTCGAAGGTCAGGTCGACGATCCAGTGGTTCTGCATGGCGTGTCACCTTCCCGTGCGCACCGGCGACGGGCGGCCGGTGCGCCTTCCTCCCAGCGTCCGCCCCCGCCCGGCGGGGGGCAAGGGGCGGCGGGCCGGTTCAGGAGAAGTGCAGCTCGGGGTCGGTGACGCTGCCCCGGCCGAGCGTCCGGGCGTCGTCCCGGTAGCTGCTGGAGGTCCGCCACGGCCCCCGGTCGCCCTGCCGGGGCAGCCCGTCCACGGCGCGGCGGATGTAGCCGGCCGCGAAGTCCAGGAACGGCCGGGTGGGCATCGCGGGGTCGGCGGGCTCGGGGCGGCAGACCCGGTGCCCGCGCCGGTCCATGTGCGCCAGCAGGCGGCAGAAGTGCTCGCACAGCAGGCCGACCTTGAGCGTCCAGGAGGAGTTGGTGTAGCCGACCGCGTACGCGAAGTTGGGCACGCCGGAGAGCATCATGCCCTTGAACGCGACGGTCTCCGCCAGCCGCACCGGCTCGCCGTCCACGCTCATCGGGACGCCGCCGAACGCCTGCACGTTCAGCCCGGTCGCGGTGACCACGATGTCCGCCGCCAGCTCCCGCCCGGACTCCAGCAGCACCCCGTGCTCGGTGAAGGTGCGGATCCGGTCGGTGACCACGTCCGCCCGGCGCTCGCGGATCGCCTTGAACAGGTCGCCGTCGGGGACGGCGCACAGCCGCTGGTCCCACGGGTCGTACGGGGGGCTGAAGTGCTCGTCCACCGGGTAGCCCTTGGGCAGCTGCCGGGCGTTGACCCAGCGGATGATCCGCCGCGCGGCCTTCGGGTGCCGCTGGCAGAACGACCAGATCGCGTACTGCTGCGCGATGTTCTTGCGCCGGGCCAGCGCGTAGCCCCGTTCGTCGCCCAGGACGCGGCGCAGCAGGTTCGCGACCGGGTCGCGGCGCGGCACCGGCATGATGTACGTCGGCGTGCGCTGCAGCATGGTCACCCGCCGGGCCCGCCGGGCCATCGCCGGCACCAGGGTGACGGCCGTCGCGCCGCTGCCGATCACCAGGACCCGCTTGCCGCCGTGGTCGAGGTCGTCGGGCCAGTGCTGCGGGTGGACGACGGTGCCGGTGTAGCGCTCCAGCCCCTCGAACTCCGGCGTGAAGCCCCGGTCGTAGCGGTAGTAGCCCATCGCGCAGAACAGCCAGTCGCAGGTCAGGGTGAGCTGCTCGCCGGTGTCGGCCCGCTCCACCCGGACCGTCCAGCGGGCCTCCGGCGTCGACCAGGACGCCTCCAGCACCCGGTGGTGGTAGCGGATGCGGTCCTGCAGACCGTTCTCCCGGACGGTTTCGCGCAGGTAGGACAGGATCTGCGGGGCGTCGGCGATCGACTCCTTCTCCCGCCACGGCTTGAACGCGTAGCCGAAGGTGTGCAGGTCCGAGTCGGACCGTATGCCCGGGTAGCGGAACAGGTCCCAGGTGCCGCCGAGGTCGGCCCGGGCCTCCAGGATCGCGAACGACTTCCCCGGCAGCTCGGCCGTCAGGTAGCGGCCCGCGCCGATGCCGGAGATCCCGGCGCCGACGATCAGCACGTCCAGGTGCTCGACCGGCGCGGCGGTCCGGTCGTGGTGCGCGGCGGCTGCGGTGGACACGGGCGGCTCCCGAGGGTGGCAGGACGGTGGGCGGAACCCCGTCATCGTCCCCAGCGTGCACGGCAGTTGCCCAGGTTCAACCTGCACCGTACCGCCCCTTCCCCGGTGCACTGTGCACCACTAGCGTGACGGGCATGCCGCCGCTGCCCCCGCCCCGGATCCGCCGGCTGATCCGCCAGGGCGCCGAGACCGCCCTCAACCCGCCGCCCGAGTGGCTGGCCGAACTCGACGCCGCCACCCTCGCCGGCGAGACCCGGCGCCCCATCGCCGACGACCCCGTACTGTCCGCCGGACTGCGCCGCGTCAACCGCTCCAACCTGCTGCGCTGGGCCGCCGCCAACGTCACCGCCCCCGGCGCGCCCGTCCCCGCCGCCGGCCCGGAGGACGAGGAGCAGCGGATCGTCGCCCGCGACATCGTCCGCCGCGGCCTGGACGAATCCGCGCTCGACTCCTACCGGGCCGGCGAGAGCGTCGCCGTCCGCCTGTGGACCAGGATCGCCTGCACGCTCACCACCGACCCGGACGAACTGCGCGACCTGCTGGACGTCTCGCTGCGCTCCATCTCCGCCTTCGTGGACGCCTGCGTCGGCGAGATGTCCGCCCTGCTGCGCGCCGAACGCGCCGCGCTCAGCGGCTCCAACCACGCGGAGCGGCTGCACGCCGTCACGCTGCTGCTGGACGGCGCGCCCATCGCGCGGGCCCGCGCGGAGGCCCGGCTGGGCTACCCGCTCACCGCGACGCACACGGCGGCCGTCCTGTGGGTGGACGACCTCGACCAGGACTTCGCCCAACTCGACCGCGCCGCCGACCTGTTGGCGTCCTCGGCGGGACGGCCCCCGGTGCTGGACGTCACCGCGAGCGCCGCGACGCGCTGGCTCTGGGCCTCGGCCCGACCCGACCCCGCCGCGCTGCGGGCCGGCCTGGAACGGCTCCCCGCCGTCCGGGTCGCCCTCGGCCCCGCCGCGGCCGGCGTCAACGGCTTCCGCCGCAGCCACCTCGACGCGCTCACCACCCAGCGGATGCTCGCCCGCCTTGCCTCCGCGCAGCGCCTCGCCTCGCACCAGGACGTCGAACTCGTCGCCCTGCTCACCCAGGACCTCGACGGCGCGGACCGCTTCGCCCGCCGGGTCCTCGGCGCGCTCGACGGCCCCGCGGCGGAGGCCGTCCGCGCCTACCTCGCCGAACAGTGCAACGCGACGCGGGCGGCGGCGCGACTGTTCACCCACCGCAACACGCTGCTACGGCGGCTCGCCCACGCGGAGGCGCTGCTGCCGAGGCCGCTCGCCGAGAATCCGCTGGAGGTGGCGGCGGCGCTGGAGATCCGCCACTGGCAACGGTGACGAGGCCAGGGAGAGCACAACCGGGGGCGCGGGGAACTGCGCGGGATGGGAGCTCACGTCCGCAAGGTCGCGATCAAGTGCAGGTCATTGTCCTGCGTCGCGATCCTCAGGACGTGGTGCGTTCCCCTTCGCGCAGTTCCCCGCGCCCCCGGTTTCGCACCCGGAGGCCGCGGAAGGTGACGTCGGTGCGGATGGTGAAGCCGAGGCGTTCGTAGAGGGCGAGGGCGGGATTCTCGGCGGTGACGTGGAGGAAGGGGCGTTCGCCGCGGTCGGTGATCCGGTGGAGCAGGGCGGTGATGAGCGTCGCGGCGTGGCCCCGGCCGCGGGCCTCGGGGGCGGTGCAGACGGCGCTGACCTCGGTCCAGCCCGGCGGCTTGAGCCTCTCGCCGGCCATCGCGACGAGCGCCCCGTTCTCCCGGATGCCCAGGTAGGTGCCGAGTTCGATGGTGCGGGTGTGGAACGGCCCGGGGCGGGTGCGTTCGACGAGGGCGAGCATCTCGGGGACGTCCGCGGGGCCGAGTTCGACGATGTCGGGGGCCTGGCGGGGGAGCGGGAGCCGGGGGCCGGTGTGGATCATCCGGTAGCCGCCCATGGCGAATTCGGGCACCCAGTGGGAGGGCGGCAGGGCGGGGCAGTCGAAGAGGAGGACGAACGCGTCGGCGCCGAGGAGGTGGCCGAGTTCGTCCCAGGCGTCGGCGTCGGGGTGGGCGGTGAAGGTGGAGATGCCGGCGACGTCGGCCTGGTAGCTGGCCGCACGGCCGTGGCGGCGGGCCAGGTGGGCGTGCGGGCCGGACAGGGCCGCGGCGACGGGGTCGTCGAGGGCGGCGGTGTCGCGGTCGGGCATGGTGGTTTCCCTCCGGTCGGTGGGGTGCCGTTCCATGGTGGCGCACGCCGGTCCGCGGACTCTTGTTACTGACGAGTCGCATCCCTATCATCGCCACTGTGACAGCTTTACTGTCAAACCTGGGAGGCGGTCGCCGATGACCCCCGCAACACCCCCCGCCGCGGCCGCCGGGCCGCTCGCGGGCGTCCGGGTCCTGGAGCTGGCGGGCATCGGGCCCGGCCCGTTCGCCGCGATGCTGCTCGCCGACCTGGGGGCCGACGTGGTGCGGGTGGACCGCCCGGGCGGGCAGGTGCTCGGGCCGCCCCCGGAGCAGGACCTCACCAACCGCAACAAGCGCTCCGTCGTGGTCGACCTGAAGGACCCGGCCGGCGTCGCCCAGGTGCTCGAACTGGCCGCCCGCGCCGACCTGTTGATCGAGGGCTACCGTCCCGGCGTCGCCGAGCGGCTGGGCGTCGGCCCCGAGCCGTGCCTGGCCCGCAACCCGGCGCTGGTGTACGGGCGGATGACCGGCTGGGGCCAGTCGGGCCCGCTGGCCGACCGCGCCGGCCACGACATCACCTACCTGGCGACCTCCGGCGTCCTCGGCCTGATCGGGCCGGCGGACGGCCCGCCGGCGATCCCCGCCAACCTGCTGGGCGACTACGCGGGCGGCTCGCTGTACCTGGTGGTCGGCCTGCTGGCCGCCCTGCACCACGCCCGGGCGACCGGCACCGGACAGGTCGTCGACGCGGCGATCGTGGACGGTGCGGCGCACCTGTCCACCATGCTGTGGGGCCTGCTCGGCGCGGGCCTGTGGCAGGACCGGCGGGGCGTCAACCTGCTGGACGGTGGCGCGCCCTGGTACGGGACCTTCGCCACCGCCGACGGCGAGTGGATGGCCGTCGGCCCGCTGGAGCCGCAGTTCTACGCCGAGTTCGCCCGCCTGCTGGAGCTCGGCGACGACGCCCCCGCCCAGTACGACCTGGCCCGCTGGCCCGAGCTGCGGGAGCGGATCGCGCAGCGCTTCGCCACCCGCACCCGGGCCGCGTGGACGGAGCGCTTCGAGGGCCACGACGCCTGCGTGGCACCGGTGTTGACGCTCCGTCAAGCCGTCGCTCACCCGCATCTGGCGGAGCGCGGCACGTACACCGAGCAGCACGGCGCCGTGCAGCCCGGCGTCGCCCCGCGGTTCTCCGCTACCCCGGCCGCGCTGCGCACCGCGCCCGCCCGCCCGGGCGCGCACACCGCCGAGGTCGCCCGCGACTGGGCCGTACCGTCCCTCGACCCGACAGCCTCCTGAAGGAGACACCGTGCAGCGCGAGCTCTACACCGAGGAACACGAGGACTTCCGGGAGAGCGTCCGGGCGTTCCTCGCCAAGGAGGTCACTCCGCACCACGCCCGCTGGGAGCAGCAGGGCATCGTCGACCGCGACGCCTGGCTGGCGGCCGGCCGGGCGGGCCTGCTGGGCATCGCGGTCGACGAGCGGTACGGCGGCGGGGGCAGCGCGGACTTCCGGTTCGCCGCGGTGCTGGCCGAGGAGTTCACCCGGGTCGGGGCCAGCGGCCTGGCGATCGGCCTGCACAACGACATCATCGGCCCGTACCTGACGGGGCTGGCGAACGACGAGCAGAAGCAGCGCTGGCTGCCCGGGTTCTGCTCGGGCGAGCTGATCAGCGCGATCGCGATGACCGAGCCCGACACCGGCTCCGACCTGCAGGCGATCCGCACTACGGCGGTGGACGCCGGCGACCACTACGTGCTGAACGGCGCGAAGACGTTCATCTCCAACGGCATCCTGGCGGACCTGGTCGTGGTGGTGGCGAAGACCACCGCCGAGGGCGGCGCGCACGGGCTGAGCCTGCTGGTGGTGGAGCGCGGCATGCCGGGCTTCGAGCGCGGCCGCAACCTGGACAAGATCGGCCAGAAGGCCCAGGACACCGCCGAGTTGTTCTTCCAGGACGTGCGGGTGCCGAAGGCGAACCTGCTCGGCGAGGAGAACCAGGGCTTCCTGTATCTGATGCGCAACCTCGCCCAGGAGCGGCTGGCGATCGCGGTCGCGGCGATCGCCGGCGCGGAGTTCGTGCTGGAGGAGACCACGGCGTACGTGAAGCAGCGCACCGCGTTCGGGCGTCCGCTGGCGAAGCTGCAGCACGTGCGGTTCGAGATCGCCGAGATGGCCACCGAGTGCGCCGTCACCCGGACCTTCGTGGACCGCTGCGTGCGGGAGCACAACGCGTACAACCTGACGCCGGCCGACGCCTCGATGGCCAAGTGGTGGACGACCGAACTGCAGAAGCGGGTCGCCGACCGCTGCCTGCAACTGCACGGCGGCTCCGGCTACATGAGCGACAGCGCGGTGGCCCGGGCGTTCACCGACGGGCGCGTCCAGACCATCTACGGCGGCACCACCGAGATCATGAAAGAGATCGTCGGCCGCTCCCTGCTCGGCTGACCGACACGTCTGAAAGGCACTGACACCGTGACCACCGAAGCGTACGTCTACGACGCGATCCGCACCCCGCGCGGACGCGGCAAGCAGACCGGCTCCCTGCACGGCACCAAGCCGATCGACCTGGTGGTCGGCCTGATCCACGAGCTGCGGCGCCGTTTCCCGACCCTGGACCCAGCCGCGATCGACGACATCGTGCTGGGCGTGGTCAGCCCGATCGGCGACCAGGGCTCCGACATCGCCCGGGTCGCGGCGATCGCCGCCGGCCTGCCCGACACGGTGGCCGGCGTGCAGGAGAACCGCTTCTGCGCGTCCGGCCTGGAAGCCGTCAACCTGGCCGCGGCGAAGGTCCGTTCGGGCTGGGAGGACCTGATCCTGGCCGGCGGCGTGGAGTCGATGTCCCGGGTGCGGATGGGCTCCGACGGCGGCGCCTGGTTCGCCGACCCGATGACCGCCTACGAGACGGGCTTCATCCCGCAGGGCATCGGTGCGGACCTGATCGCCACCATCGAGGGCCTGTCCCGCACCGACGTGGACGCGTTCGCCGCCGAGTCGCAGGCCCGCGCCGCGAAGGCGCAGGCCGACGGCCTGTTCGACCGCTCGGTGGTGCCGGTGCGCGACCGCAACGGCCTGGTGGTGCTCGGCCGCGACGAGTTCATCCGCCCCGGCACCACCGTGGAGACGCTGTCCTCACTGAAGCCGTCCTTCGCCGACATCGGCGACCTGGGCGGTTTCGACGCCGTCGCGCTGCAGAAGTACCACTGGGTGGAGTCCATCGACCACGTCCACCACGCCGGCAACTCCTCCGGCATCGTGGACGGCGCGGCGCTGGTCGCGATCGGCTCGAAGGCGGTCGGCGAGCGCTACGGCCTCACCCCGCGCGCCCGGATCGTCTCCGCCGCCGTCTCCGGCTCCGAGCCCACCATCATGCTGACCGGCCCCGCGCCCGCCACCCACAAGGCCCTCGCCAAGGCCGGGCTGACCGCCGCCGACATCGACCTGGTCGAGATCAACGAGGCGTTCGCCGCCGTCGCGCTCCGCTTCATGCGCGAACTCGGCTTCCGCCACGACCAGGTGAACGTCAACGGCGGCGCGATCGCGCTCGGCCACCCGCTCGGCGCGACCGGCGCGATGCTGATCGGCACCCTGATCGACGAGCTGGAGCGCCGCGACCTGCGCTACGGCCTGGCCACCCTGTGCGTGGGCGGCGGCATGGGCATCGCCACCGTCATCGAGCGCATCTGACCACCCGTCAACTCACGTATCCGAACAAGGACTTCGACACAATGACCGACGTGAGCCCCATCCGCTGGGAGCAGGACCAGGACGGCGTGGTCACCCTCGTCCTCGACGACCCCGCGCAGTCCGCCAACACCATGAACGCCGCGTTCACCGACGCGCTCGAAGCCACCGTCGAACGACTCGCCGCCACCGAGGAGTTGACCGGCGTCATCGTCACCTCCGCGAAGAAGACCTTCTTCGCCGGCGGCGACCTCAAGCTGCTGTCCGCGGTCGGCCCCGACGACGCCGAGCAGGTGTTCGCCAACTCGATGCGGATCAAGCGCGCGCTGCGCAGGCTGGAGACCCTCGGCAAGCCGGTGGTCGCCGCGATCAACGGCGCCGCGCTCGGCGGCGGCCTGGAGATCGCCCTCGCCTGCCACCACCGGATCGCGCTGGACGCCCCCGGCAGCAGGATCGGCCTGCCCGAGGTCACCCTCGGCCTGCTGCCCGGCGGCGGCGGCGTGGTCCGCACCGTGCGGATGCTCGGCATCGCCGACGCCCTGCTGAAGGTCCTGCTGCAGGGCCGCCAGTACCGCCCCGCGCAGGCCCTCCAGCACGGCCTGGTGCACGAACTCGCCTCCAGCGCCGAGGAGATGCTCGGGCAGGCCCGCGCCTTCATCGCCGACAACCCGGTCAGCGCGCAGCCCTGGGACGCCAAGGGCTACAAGATCCCCGGCGGCACCCCCGCCACCCCCGCGCTCGCCGCCAACCTGCCGGCCTTCCCCGCCAACCTGCGCAAGCAGCTCAACGGCGCGCCCTACCCCGCGCCGCGCAACATCCTGGCGGCCGCCGTGGAGTCCACCCAGGTGGACGTGGAGACCGCGTTCGTCATCGAGGCCCGGTACTTCACCGAGCTGGCCTGCGGCGCCACCTCCAAGAACATGATCCAGGCCTTCTTCTTCGACATGCAGGCCGTCAACTCCGGTGCCTCCCGGCCGAGTTCGGTTCCCGCGTGGAAGGCCTCGAAGGTCGCCGTGCTGGGCGCCGGCATGATGGGCGCGGGCATCGCGTACTCCTGCGCGCAGGCCGGGCTGACGGTGCTGCTCAAGGACGTCACCCCGGAGGCCGCCGAGCGCGGAAAGGCCTACTCGGCGGGCCTGCTGGACAAGCAGGTGCAGCGCGGGCGGCTGACCGCCGAGGAGCGCGAGGAGTTCCTGGCCCGGATCACCCCCACCGCCGACGCCGCCGACCTGGCCGGCTGCGACACCGTCATCGAGGCGGTCTTCGAGAACCCCGAGCTCAAGCACAAGGTGTTCCAGGAGATCCAGCACGTGGTCGCCCCCGACGCGCTGCTGTGCTCCAACACCTCCACCCTGCCGATCGGCCTGCTGGCCGAAGGCGTCGAGCGGAGCGCCGACTTCATCGGCCTGCACTTCTTCTCCCCGGTCGACAAGATGCCGCTGGTGGAGATCATCCGCGGGCCGCAGACCGGCGACGAGGCCCTCGGCCGCGCCTTCGACCTGGTCCGGCAGATCCGCAAGACCCCGGTCGTGGTCAACGACTCGCGCGGCTTCTTCACCTCCCGCGTCATCGGCCAGTTCCTCAACGAGGGCGTCGCGATGATCGGCGAGGGCCTCGACCCGTCCTCCGTCGAGCAGGCCGCCGCGCAGGCCGGCTACCCCGCCAAGGTGCTGTCGCTGCTGGACGAGCTCACCCTCACCCTGCCGCGCAAGATCCGCAACGAGTCCCGCCGCGCCGTCGAGGAGGCCGGCGGCAGCTGGACCGAGCACCCCGGCGAGATCGTCATGGACCGGATGCTCGACGAGTTCGACCGCCCCGGCCGCAGCGGCGGCGCCGGCTTCTACGAGTACGTCGACGGCAAGCGCACCCGGCTGTGGCCCGGCCTGCGCGAGCACTTCGCCCGCCCGGGCGCGGAGATCCCGTTCGAGGACATGAAGGAGCGGATGCTCTTCTCCGAGGCCATCGACTCGGTCCGCTGCCTGGACGAGAACGTGCTCACCTCGGTCGCCGACGCCAACATCGGCTCCATCCTCGGCATCGGCTTCCCCGCCTGGACCGGCGGCGTCCTGCAGTACATCAACGGCTACCCGGGCGGCCCCGCCGGCTTCACCGCCCGCGCCCGCGAACTCGCCGCCGCGTACGGCGAGCGCTTCACCCCGCCCGCCTCGCTGGTCGCCCTCGCGGAGAGCGGCGGCCGCTACCGCGACTGACCCGGCTCCTCCTGCTGGCCCGTCCGCTCCGCCGGGCGGGCCAGCTCCTCCGCGAGCGAGCGCTGGAACGCCGTCACCAGCGCCTGCACCACCATCGGCTGGATCCGGTCGGTCAACTCCCGCATCCGCTCCAGCTCCTCGGGCCCCGGACCGCTCTCCCGGTACGGCCGCCAGACGGTGTCCCGGAACAGCCGGTGCAGGTCGTGCGCCGTCGCCTGGCTGTGCAGCCGCACCACCGCCCGCGCCGCCACCAGCGTCTCCAGCGGAATCGGCACGTCCAACACCCGCACCCCCAGCGGCAGCAGGCCCGGCTCCACCTTGAACACGTCCGGGTCCGCCGTGCGGTGCAGCGCCCCCATCGCCGCCAGCCGGTCCAGGTCCGCGTCCGACAGCGCCCGCCCCGTCCGCCGCTCCAACTGCGCCCGCCCGGCCTCCTCCGCCGACTCCGGCGTCCACGACGCGACCAGCGCCCGGTGGATCGCCAGGTCCAACTCGCCGATGTCTGAAGGCAGTTGCGCAAGGTAGCGCTCGATCGCGGCCAGCGTCAGCCCCTGTCGCTGCAACTCCTCGATCAACTCCAGCCGCCCCAGGTGCTCGGCCCCGTACAGCCCCACCCGCCGGGGCCCCAACTCCGGCGGCGGCAGCAACCCCTTCGCCCCGTAGAACCGCAACGTCCTGACTGTCACCCCGGCCCGGGCAGCCAGCTCGTCCACCGTGAACCGCAGCTCCCCGCCACCCATCGCACCCCAGCCCTCGTACCAGCACCACTGTGACACCAGCAGTGTGACACCGGCCTCACCCGCCGGTCCATGACCCCGGTGCCGCGGTCAGGCCCGGAGGAGGAGGGTGCTGTGGTGGCGGCGGGTGACTTCGGGGTGGGCGCGGGCGAAGCCCTTGAGTTCGTTGAAGCCGAAGTCGGCGTGGAGCGGG
>NZ_JBSGDD010000059.1:0-48245 GCF_053602195.1 Kitasatospora sp. NPDC004531
CGCCGAGACCCGCGCCGTGCTGGCCTCCTCACTGGCCATGCTCCGCACCAAGCACGCCGACCTGCCGAGCCGCAAGCACGGCAACCCGCCGATGTAACCGGTGCGACGCACCCACCGCCACCGTTCAGTCGCCAGCCTGGGGGAGAAACAGGAACCATGAACGAACCTCTCGTCCGTATCGTCCGCGGCTCGCTCACCGACGAGGAGCTCGCCGCCCTGACCGCCGTGCTGGCCGCCCGGGCCGCGCAGGCGGCGGCGGTCGCCACCGCCAACCAGGCCGTCGAGCCGATCGCCACCTGGTCGCGGCTGGAGCGCCGCCCGGCGTACTTCTCGCCGGTCAGCTGGCAGCAGGCCGCCTGACACGCGCGAAGGGCTCCGGAGGCGGTGCCTCCGGAGCCCTTCGCGTGTGCTGCTACGCCGCGGCCAGTGCGGCGGGACGGCCGGCGTGCATGGTGGTGAGGTTGGCCGCCAGCCGCAGCGGGTCCTGGGCCAGCCAGAGCCGCACCGCGGCCCCGAGCATGACGCAGGACGACCCGAGCCGGACGCCGGTGGACTGGGCGACCCGCGCGGCGGCGATGGTGAGCAGGTCGGCGAGCTCGGTCGGCAGCCACACCGTGAGCGCGCAGGGCGCCGGGGTGGCGAGCGCGGCGAGCAGCCGGTGGGCGTCCGCAGGGCAGTGCAGCGTGGGCAGGACGTCCAGCAGGCCGTCGGCGACGACCTCCGAGACGTCGCTGTGGTGGCCCTGGGCGAGCCGTCGCAGCAGCGCACGTTCCGCTGCGGTGATTCGGACGGTCATGATGACCTCGTCGCACTCCATGGTGCGGCCCTCCTCGCGGCTTGGTGGTTCTCGGGGGATGCGGTGGGTCAGACCCCGGCGTACGAGTGCTTGCCGGTGATGAAGATGTTGACGCCGTAGAAGTTGAACAGCCAGCAGGCGAAGGCGAGCAGGGCCAGGTAGGCGGCCTTGCGTCCACGCCAGCCGGCGGTGGCCCGGGCGTGCAGGTAGGCGGCGTAGGCGACCCAGGTGATGAACGACCAGGTCTCCTTCGGGTCCCACTCCCAGTACTTGCCCCAGGCGGCCTCGGCCCAGATCGCGCCCGCGATGATGGTGAACGTCCACAGCGGGAAGACCAGGGCGTTGATCCGGTAGGACAGCTTGTCCAGGGTGCTCGCGGCGGGCAGCCGGTCCATCAGGTTGGCGGCGCGGACGGTCAGTCCGGCCGCGAGCCGGTGCTCGTGGCGGTCCTTGATCAGGTAGGTGCCGGTGGCGACGAACGCCGCGAAGAAGGCGCCGCCGCAGATCGTCGCGGTGGAGACGTGAATGCCCAGCCAGTACGAGTGCAGCGCCGGGACGAGCTGCTCGGACTCGGTGTACAGCACGGAGACGGCGATGCCGAGGATCAGCAGGACCGTGATCACCACGGGCAGGCCGAGCCAGCGCACGTTCTTCTTGGTGGCCAGCAGGACCGCGTACGAGCCGACCATCATCAGCGCGAAGGCGACCGAGAACTCGTACATGTTGCCCCACGGCCAGCGCATCACCGACAGGCCGCGGGTGATCACGCCGCCGGTGTGCAGCAGCAGGCCGAGCACGGTCAGCGAGACCGCGATCCGGCCGACCATGTCGGCCTTCTCGCTGGTGCCGGCCGGGCCGAGGCCGTCGGCCGGGCCGTCGTCGTCGCCGCGGCCGCTGGTCACGGTGGTGGCGCCGGCGTCGGCCAGCGCGGTGCGGGTCAGGGTGGTGGTGCCGCCGCCCTGGGAAGCCACCGTGACGCTGACCTTGCGCACGCCCTTGGCCGCGTCGGCGGAGTCGGTGACCGACTCGGCGAGGGTGGCCTGCCGGCGGGAGCGGACGGCGACGCCGCCCTTGGCCCCGAACGTCCACTCGAACATCTGGGCGAACATGGCCAGGGTGTAGACGGCCATCGCCGAATAGATCAGCTTGTTGGAGATATCGGCCAACTCATGGTTGACCTGCGCGAGCAGCACCGTCTACTCCTTGGTTTCCGGGGCGGTGGGGGCGGCTGCGGCCGGGGAGTCGGCGGCTGCCGGTGCGTCTTCGGTGTCGGAGGTCTCGTCGACGGCGGGGGCGTCGTCCTGCAGCTCGACGGCGAGCTCGGCGAGCTCCTCGGCGGTCCGGGCGGACTCGCTGCGGCCCAGGCCGGCCACCTCGACCAGGGTGCGGCCGTCGGCGCCGGTGACGGCCCGGACCCAGATCCGGCGGCGCTGGACGAACAGCGAGCCGATCAGGCCGAGGATCGCGGCGACCGCGCCGACCAGGGCGACGGAGTTGCCGGGGTGGTGCGAGATGGTGAACGTGGCCCACTGCTGGTAGCCGTCGTAGGTGAGCGTGCCGTAGCTGTCCGGCAGCTCCCAGGTCTGGCCGACCTTGAGGCGCTTGCTGGCGGGCTTGCCGTCCTGCTGCAGCGCGGTCATCGCCTTGTCGTCCAGCTGGTACACGTTCTGCGGCAGGCCGCTGTCGGTGCGCAGGTCGCCGGCGAAGACGTTGACGACGAGCTGCGGGTCCACCGCGTCCGGGAACAGCGAGATCGGGCCGGTCCCCTCGAAGCTCGGCGCCGCGGTGGGCAGGAAGAAGCCCTGGAAGGCCAGCTGCGTCTTGTTGCCGTTGACGTCGGTGCCGTAGTCGTTGACCTTGATCACGCCGGGCGAGGTCATGTTGCTGTCGCGCGGCAGGAACGGCGTCGGGCCCCGGAAGACGATCTCGCCCTTGGCGTTCTTGACCGTCACCACCGGCGCGAAGCCGTGGCCGATCAGGTAGACCTTCGAGCTGCCGATCTCCAGCGGGTGGTTGACCTCGATGGTGGACTTCTTCAGCTGGGACGCGTCGTCGCCCTCCCAGTACCGGACGTTCGCGGTGAACTGCCGCGCGGTGCCGGTCTGCGGGCCGCTGGTCTGGTACTTGGCGGTGAAGCCGTCCAGCTTGAAGCCGAACGTGTCCAGGTCGTTGACGCCGTAGAAGCGCGAGCCGTAGAAGTCGTCGATCTGGGTGGTGGTGTTGGAGTAGCCCTGCCCCTCCAGCACCAGCTTGCTGGCGGTGCCGGAGGCCACGCCGGCCCAGGCGACGCCGATCAGCAGCGCGAACAGCGAGAAGTGGAACAGCAGGTTGCCGACCTCGCGCAGGTAGCCCTTCTCGGCGGCGACCGAGCCCTTGCCGGCGGCGACCCGGAAGCCGCGCTTCTTCAGCAGCGCGTGCGCGGCGGCGTTCACCGCCTCCGGGTCGGCGTCGCTCTTCCAGGCCGCGTAGACCGGCATCCGGGTCAGGTTGCGCGGGGCCGCCGGGGGCTGCGCGCGCAGCACGCCGACGAACTGCCAGGTGCGCGGCACGATGCAGCCGGCCAGCGAGACGAACAGCAGGATGTAGATCGCCGAGAACCAGACCGAGCTGTAGACCTCGAAGACCTGGAGCTTCTCCAGCAGCGGCGTGATGCCCTTGTGGGCCTCCTTCCACGCCACCACCTTCATGGTGTCGGGGCCCTCCTGCGGGACCAGCGAGCCCGGGATGGCCGCCAGCGACAGCAGGAACAGCAGCAGCAGGGCGACCCGCATCGAGGTGAGCTGCCGCCAGAACCAGCGCAGCCAGCCGACGAAGCCTATGCCGACCGGGGCGTCGGCCTCCTCGGGCGCGGTGCTGAGCCGTTCGACGTCGGCGGCGTCCGGATCCGCGGCATCGGCCGGCTGGGGGCTGGTCTTGGTGTCGCTCACGGGTCAGATTCCGATCGAGAAGTTCTGGGTGAGGTACTGGAGCTGGTTGACCAGCGCGTCCCACGCCCCCGTCACCAGGGCCAGGCCGACCGCGACGAGCATGCCGCCGCCGATCCGCATCACCCACTGGTAGTGCTGCTTGACCCAGCCGAAGGCGCCCAGCGCCTTGCGGAAGGCCAGCGCGGCCAGGACGAACGGTACGCCGAGGCCCAGGCAGTACATCGCCATCAGCAGCGCGCCACGCCCGGCGCTGGCCTGGTTGAACGCCAGCGACTGGATGGCGGCCATGGTCGGGCCGATGCAGGGCGTCCAGCCGAGGCCGAACACCACGCCGAGCAGCGGAGCGCCGGCCAGACCGATCGCGGGACGGCGGTGCGACCGCAGCTCGCGCATGGTGAAGCCGGGCAGCAGGCCCATGAAGGCCAGGCCCATCAGCACGGTGAGCGAGCCCATCACGATCGAGATGACCCGCCTGTGCTCCTGCAGGGTCTGCCCGAACGAGCCGAACAGGGCGCCGCCGGAGACGAAGACCGCGGCGAAGCCGAGGATGAACAGCAGCGAACCGGCCAGCATCCGCCCCCGGCGCGCGCCGCGCGCGTCCGACAGGTCGGCGGCGGAGAAGCCGGTGACGTAGCTGAGGTAGCCGGGCACCAGCGGCAGCACGCAGGGCGAGAAGAACGAGAGCAGCCCGGCGGCCAGCGCGATCGGGAGGGCGGCCAGCAGGGCGCCGCTGCCCACGGTGTCGTTGTAGCCGACCCCGGCAGCCGCCAGGGCGGCGCTCACTTGGACTCCGCGAGGACCGGTTCGATCATCTTGTCGAGGTCCTCGGTGGACATCGCGCGCATGGCGCGGGCGGCCAGCCTGCCGTCCTTGTCGATCACGATGGTGGTCGGGATGGACTGCGGGTTCAGGCTGCCCTTGGGGAACTTGAGGATCTGGGTGCCGTCCGGGTCGTAGATGCTCGGGTAGGTCACCCCGAAGTTCTTCTCGAACGCGACGGCGTTGGCGGGGTCGGTGTCCCGGGTGTTGATGCCGAGGAACTGCACCTGGTCGCCGTACTTCTGCGAGCTCTCCTGGAGGCCCTTGGCCTCGGCGCGGCAGGGGCTGCACCAGGAGCCCCAGATGTTGAGGACGACCACCTTGCCGCGGTAGTCGGAGAGCTTGAGGGTGCCGGTGCCGTCCAGGCCGGTGCCGGTGATGTCGGGGGCGTCCACCCGGTGGCCGACGGCGGCGGTGTCGATGCCGCCCTTGCCGGTGATGAAGCCCACCGAGCCGTTGCCGCCGGAACCGGAGCTGGCGCACCCGGCGAGGGCCAGTGCGGTGGCCGCGCCGAGGGCGGCGGTGAGGCGGGTGCGGCGGCTGGTCGTCCAAGACATGTGAAAAGTTTCGCATGGCTCTTCGGCCCGTTTTCGGGGGGTCCGGCGTTGTCGACCGGACCCCCTGTGAGCTGCGAAAACTCCGCTTATGATCGTCTTAATTCGGGCATTACGCCGCCCGCCGCGCTTACCTCGGGGACGCCGGTGTGAGCAACGTCCCGAAGCCGTCCGGGTCAGGCCCCGAAGCTCTTCCCGACCGGCTTGTCGCCCTTCTTGCCCTTGCCCACCAGGTGGGCGGGCAGCAGGTCGCGGGCCGGCTCGCGGTAGCCGATCGAGACGATCCGGTCACCCTCGTAGGTGAAGCTGGTCAACGAGGCCAGCGAGCACTGCCGGCGGCGCGGGTCGTGCCACAGCCGGCGGCGCTCGGCGAACGAGCGCAGGATCCAGATCGGCAGCTGGTGGCTGACGCACACCGCCTCGTGCCCGCGCGCGGCGTCCCGGGCGGCGGCGATCGCGCCCATCATCCGCACCACCTGGTCGATGTACGGCTCGCCCCAGGACGGCTTGAACGGGTTGGTCAGGTACTTCCAGTACGAGGGGTTGCGCAGCGAGCCGTCGCCGACGCCGAAGGTCTTGCCCTCGAAGATGTTCTCCGCCTCGATCAGCCGCGGGTCGGCCGCGACGGCCAGGCCGTGCGCCTTGGCGATCGGCTCGGCGGTCTCCTGGGCGCGCTCCAGCGGGGAGGCCACCACGTACGTGATGTCGCGGTCCTTCAGGTGGTCGGCCACCCGCTCGGCCATCTGCCGCCCCAGGTCCGACAGGTGGTAGCCCGGCAGCCGGCCGTACAGCACGCCCTCCGGGTTGTGCACCTCGCCGTGCCGCATCACATGGACGACGGTGACGTCCTTCTTCTCGGTCACTTGGACTCCTCGGTGGCCTCGGCGGCGGCGCGGGCCGCGGCGGGCAGGGCGGCGGCGATCCGCTCGACGGCGCGCGCGTCGTGCGCGGACGAGACGAACCAGGACTCGAACGCCGACGGCGGCAGGTAGACGCCCTGGCTGAGCATCGAGTGGAAGAAGCCGTTGAAGCGGAACGCCTGCTGGCGGCGGGCCTCGTCGTAGTTGGTGACCTGCTGGTCGGTGAAGAACACCGAGAACATGTTGCCCGCGGTCTGCAGGCGGTGCGCCACGCCCTCCTTGGTGAGCGCCTCGGTGACCAGGCCGGAGATCTCGGCGGCGACCCTGTCGACGGTGGCGTACACCTCGTCGGTGCAGTTCCGCAGCTGGGCCAGGCCGGCGGCGGTGGCGATCGGGTTACCGGACAGGGTGCCCGCCTGGTAGACCGGGCCGGCGGGGGCGAGGTGCGCCATCACGTCGGCGCGGCCGCCGAACGCCGCGGCGGGGAAGCCGCCGCCCATCACCTTGCCGAACGTCAGCAGGTCCGGCGCCCAGCCCTCGTGGGCGGCCTCCAGCCCGTACCAGCCGGCCTTGGAGACGCGGAAGCCGGTCATCACCTCGTCGGAGATGAACAGCGCGCCGTTCTCCCGGCACAGCTCGGCCAGGCCCCCGTTGAAGCCGGGCAGCGGCGGGACGACGCCCATGTTGCCGGGCGAGGCCTCGGTGATCACGCAGGCGATCTCGCCGGGGTGCGCGGCGAAGGCGGCCCGCACCGCGTCCAGGTCGTTGTACGGCAGCACGATGGTGTCGCCGGCCTGCGCGCCGGTGACGCCCGGGGTGTCCGGCAGACCGAAGGTGGCGACGCCGGAACCGGCGGCGGCCAGCAGCGCGTCCACATGACCGTGGTAGCAGCCCGCGAACTTGACGACCTTCGCGCGGCCGGTGAAGCCGCGGGCCAACCGGATCGCCGACATGGTCGCCTCGGTGCCGCTGGAGACCAGGCGGACCTGCTCGACCGGGGCGATCCGGGCGACGATCTCCTCGCCGAGCTCGACCTCGCCCTGGCCGGGCGTGCCGAACGAGGTGCCGCGGGCCACCGCCTGCTGCACCGCCTCGATCACCGCCGGGTGCGAGTGGCCCAGCAGCATCGGGCCCCAGGAGCACACCAGGTCCACGTACTCGCGGCCGTCGGCGTCGGTCAGATACGGGCCGTTGCCGGACACCATGAAACGGGGCGTGCCGCCGACCGCGCGGAAGGCCCGCACCGGCGAGTTGACGCCGCCGGGGGTGACCGCCAAGGCGCGCTCGAACAGCGACTGGGACTGGGGTGCTTCGTACGGGTAGCTCATCACTCGCTCATCCGTTGGGTCCGCGGGGTGGCCTGGAGCCTCTCTTACCCGAACATGGTCTCAAATCGTGTCTTTGCGTTCTGCATGTCGGGCCCGATCATCTGGAACGATGATCCGTGTGCTGCTCCCCTCACTGCCTGTGGCGAAGGTAAGGTCGAGTAGCGCGCGCTCGTGTAGCGCGCGAGCAGACGGGTAAGGGGCATGTCCGGAGGGAAAGTCGGACATGCGGGGGTCTGTCGATTCCGGCGAGTTCCGGTGAGGATGGTCCGAGTGTCCGAGAGGCAGGACGGTTTCGACGAGGCCGCGGAACGCACCCGCAGGCCGTCCGAGACCGGCGGGGGCAGGGAAGCGGGCAGGGGAAGGAGGGGCGAGGGCAGAGTGGGGGTCACCTACAAGTACTTCGGGGCACCGGACCGCGCCACCGCCGCCAGAGTCCCCACCGCCCTCGGCCCCGGTGGCCTCGGCCTCGACGCCGGCGAGCTCGGCGCACTCGGCCGGCTCGGCGATCTAATGGAGACCAGTGGCTCCGGCAACGGGCACCTCTCCACCAAGATCAAGCCCGAGACGATGAGCGCGATGGTCCTCACGGGCATTCAGGGCGTCCCGCTGCACCACGTGCCGCCGCTCGAACTGGTGGTCCTGCACCCGGACTACGCGGTGGTCCAACTCCCGCACACCGTCGTCGAACCGCTCCGCAAGGCCGACGAGACCGAGCTCGGCGCCGCCGCCTTCATCTGGTCCACCGTCCCCGACCGCCGCGGCCCGCGCGACGCCTTCGTCATCTACCAGATGCTGCACGAGTGGCAGGACTTCGCCAGCCGCCTGCACGAGGCGGGGCACCAGCTGTACTGCCTGGTCTGGCCCTGAGCGACCGATTCCCGACACACCGTCAGGCCGCTGCAGCGGCAGGGCACTTGGGGCGTGCTCGGACGCCCTGCCCGCCGGGCGGGGCGTCCGGGGAGCGTTCACTCGTGCAGGCCGGCTTCGACCTCCGCCCAGACGTCTTCCAGCGGGCATTCGAGCAGATGCGCGGTGAGCATCGCGGCCTCGGCGGTGAAGTCCGCGAGGTCCGTCACCAGGTTGAGGAAGTCGACCTGATCGCCGGTCACGATCTCCGCGCCGACCTCGGCGAGGCCCTGCGCCGAGGAGAGCTGCTCGATCACCCTCGGCACGTGGGGGTTGCCGTCGTGCGCCCGCAGCTCGGCGACCAACTGCCGCATCACCTCCTCGGGCTCCCGGGACTGGGCCACCGCCATGGCCGGAAGCATGTACGACAGGGTGAAGGCGAGACTCGTGAAGAGGTTGCTCAGGCCTTCCATGTCGCCGTTGTCCATGTCGCGCCGGGCGACCAGCGAGACGATCCGTCCGGCCGGTGAGTCGATCGGCCGCTGGGCCTGCTTCGACGCGGGCTCCAGGGACGCCTTCAGCAACGGGACGACCAGGTCCAGCGCCACCGCCCTCGCCTCGGCGGACCGCGGGCCGATCGGGTCGGCCGCCGGCACCGGAGGGTCCTCGCCCTCCGCCCCGCCCGCGGGGGGCGTCGTCGCGGAGGGCGTCGGTGATGCGGCGCAGGGTCCGGTCGTCGGCGTCGTTCACGGCGGCGGCACGCGACAGCGCCTGCTCGATGTCGTCGCCCGCCGCATCGATCTCCGCTTCGACGTTCGACGCCGGACGGGACCGCGACTCGGGTTCCCGGTCCGGGCCGCCTTCGACGGCGGGCCCGGCGGCGCGAAGCCGGTCGAGTTCCTCGGTCAGCGCTCGGACCTGCTCCTGGACCCGGGCGGCGAGGGCTTCGGCCCGCCGCCGCTTCTCCTCCGCGCGCTCGACCTCCTCCTTCGCCCGGCGCTCCTGGTCCAGCGCGCGCGCCAGCTGCCGCTGGGTCTTCTTCAGGGCGCGCGTCCCACCGGCGGTCGCGCGCAGCCGGTCGCGTTCGGCGGACAGCGTCCCCACCCGCTGATCCAGGGTGCGCAGCATGTGCAGCAGCACCGTCACCAGCCGCGCGGAGTTGTTCGCCGCCCGTTCGAGTTCGGCCTGCTGCTCCAGCGAGCGGGTCAGCCGGTCGTAGACCTCCACCTGCTGGGTCCGTGCCCGGACCAGCTCCGCGACGGCTCCCGGTCCGTCCGCCGCGGCGGTGGCGGGCCGCGTCCCGGCCGGGTTCGCCGCGGCCCGCAGCAGGACCAGGGCCTCGGCCTGTCGGCGCTCACGCAGCCTGGGGTCGGGCACGGTGACGAGCAGCAGCCTGGTGACGAACTCCTGGTCCGCGCGGACCCGGCCGGACAGGTAGGAACCGACCCGGGTCCTGGGCAGCCGGATCCGCTCCGCGACCGCCGTCATCGTCAGCGGGCTCTCGTCGACCCGCGCACGGAGGAAGCTCGCCAAGGCTCGGGCCTCGGCCGTCTCCCCGCGGATCGGGCCCCACGGCCGGCCGACCCGGTGCTGCCCCGCCATCTTCCAACTCCTGTCCCCCACACGACCGTTGTCCCGAATGTCCGGGGACAACCGCCCATTGTCCGGACCTTACCCGCAGGAATCCCCCGTGCGCTGTCGAACAACTCGAACCAACGGCACGGTCTGCTCACCGCCCGGCGCGCCGCCGGGCCGATCCGGTGAAGGAGACCGCGTGTACCCGCCGTTCCTGCCTGTCCCGCTGCCGTTCGGAGCCGTGCAGCGCGTCCTGCTCGTCGCGCTGCTCGTTCCGCTGCTACTGATCACCGTCGTCGCGGCCGTCCCCGCCCTGGTCCTGATGCCCTTCCTGCCGGGCCGCGTTGATCGCACAGTCCGGCTGCTGCACGCCCACGCCTCGCAGCTCCGCACCCTGCTGAGCGGCAGCCGCACCGCCCCCGACCTCCGGCCGGATCGGGCGGGCCGGGCGGGCCGGGCCGGGCGGGCTGGTCGGGCGTGAACCCGGGCTCGTGGCCGGGGCGTTGTCGAGGTTCCACTCGGCCGGCAGGGGGGTGTCGCAGACGGCGCAGGTCAGGTCCTCGTCCTTGACCAGGTTGAGCTGCGTGCACGCCGGGCAGCGGCGGAACACGAACGGGGTGGTGAACCGGCCCGGCCGGGGGATTCCCGCGCGGTCGAGGGCGGTGGCGGCGGCGGCCCAGCTGTCCAGGTCCGGGCAGTAGCCGGTGGACAGGTTGCTGATCTCGCGCACCGCCCAGCCGTCGTCCTGAAGCTCGAAGCGGATCTCCCCGGCGGCCAGGACGTCCGCGCCGCCGGCGCATGCGACGTGCTCGCTGCGACGGCGGGCCAGGCGCAGGACGCCGGTGCGGTCGACCACGTAGGTGACCGGCTCGTCGCGCTCAGCTGGCTCCAACTCGCCGAGCCAGGCGTACAGTTCGGCGCGGGAGGGGATGGCGCGGCCGAGGGTGCTCCGGCCCGCGCGGGCGAGCAGCTCGGGCGGGCCGACGTAGGCGAACGTGCGGGGGCTTCCGGTCATCCGGCCACGGTAGGGCGCGGCGGGGCGGCGGTGGCCGCCGCATGCAGGTACGGCAGGAAGGCGGCGACCGCCGGGGCGGGGCGGCGGCCTCGGCGGGTGGCGGCGTGGACGTGGCGGACCGGGGTGTCGTCCGGGTGCAGCGGCACCAGGGCGAGATCCGGGCGGGCGGCGCGAGCGGCCAGCGACGGGATCAAGGTGATGCCCAACTCGGCCGCCACCAGCCCGAGTTTGGCCGTCCACCCGGCCACCTCGTACTCCACCCGGGGCCGGAACCCGCTGCGGACGCAGGCGGCGAGCAGGGTGGACTCGACCCGGCGGCCGGCGGCGATCCACGGCTCCTCGGCGAGGTCGCTCAGCCGCAGCCGGCGCCGCCGGGCTAGCCGGTGGCTCCGCGGCAGGGCCACCAGAATCGGATCCTCGGCGATCCGGTGCAGATCGAACTGCTCCGTGTCGTACGGATGTTCGGGATACGAGGTGACCAGCGCGAGGTCGATCGCGCCCACCGCGAGCCGGTCGAGCAGCTCGGCCGACAGCCCTTCCGTGAGCGTGAGCGCGACGCCCGGGTGCGCGGCCCGGAACGCCGCCAGGGCGGTCGGGACGAGGGCCGCGTTGGCGCTGTCGAATGCCCCCAACCGCAGGTGGCCGGCAGTGAGGCTGGTCAGCGCGGCGAGGTCGCGACGGGTCCCGTCCAGCCGGTCCAGCATCGCCTCCGCGTGCGGCAGCAGGGCCTGGCCATGCTCGGTGAGGCGCACCCCGCGCGCCAGCCGGTCGAACAGCGGGACACCGAACTCGGCTTCCAGTGTGGAGATTTGCCGGGAGACCGCGGACTGGGTGAACCCCAGCTGCTCCCCCGCCGCGGTGAACGAGCCGAGCCGAGCGGCGGTGCGGAAGACGTCGAGCCAAGCCATGTCCATCCGGCATGGCTACCATGCCGGACATTCGTTTGTCGCCTGTCTTCCGTCGCTCTAGCGTTGCGGCCATGGAGATCGAAGAGCGCCTGGCCTTTCTCGGACTCGGCCGGATGGGGCTGCCGATGGCGCGCCGACTCGCCGACGTCGCCGCCGAGTTGACGGTGTGGAACCGGACGGCCGGGCGGGCCGCCGAACTCACCGAGGCCGCCACGGCCGCGGACGCGGTGCGCGGGGCCGGGGTGGTCGTCAGCATGCTGTCCGATCCGGCGGCGCTGGCCGAGGTCGCCGAGCAGGTCGTCCCGGCGCTGGAGCCCGGCACGCTGTGGATCGAGATGTCCTCGGTCGGGCCGCGGGCCGCAGCCGACCTGCGCGCCCAACTCCCGTTCGGCGTAGCGATGGTGGACGCCCCGGTGCTCGGCAGCGTCGGCCCCGCCGCGACCGGCGAGTTGGTGGTGTACGCGGGCGGCGAGGACGCCGACCTCGACCGCGCCCAGCCGGTCCTGGAGCGCCTCGGCCGCGTCCTGCGCTGCGGCGGGCCCGGCACCGGGGCAGCGCTCAAGCTGGTCGTCATCGGCGCGGTCGTCGCGTCCGTGACCGCCGTCGGCGAGGCCCTCGCACTCGCCGAACAGCTGGGCCTCCCTCAGAAGTTGACCTACAGTGCGCTCGCCGCCGGCCCGCTGGCGGGCGTCCTGGCCCGCGCCACCTCCACCGAGGCGGACTTCCCCATCCGCCTCGCCGCCAAGGACCTCTCCCTCGCCGCCGCCGGCCCCGTCTTCGAGGCCGCCCGCGCCACCCTCCTCTCCGCCCCCGCCCTCGCCGAACAGGACCTGTCCCGGATCACCACCGCCCAGCGCCATCGCCCCTGACTCCCCCTGCGCACCGAGCGACGGGCGGGCAGCAGCCGGAGCCCCCGGGGGCGGAACGCGAGCGGCGCGACCGCGTCCCCCGACAGGCCCTAGGCGCGGGCGCGGGGGGACAGGAGGATCAGGAGGGCGACGGGGGCGGCCAGCAGGGCGAATGCCGTGGCGTAGCCGGTGAGTTGGCCGGTGCCGAGGTAGAGGCAGGCGTTGAGGACGGCGGAGGCGAGGGCGAGGATGCCGACCTGGCCGAGGTTCTGGTTGGTCTGCATGGCGCTGCTGGTGTGGCCCTCGCGGCCGGCAGGGCTGTGGGTGAGGGAGAGGACGGTGAGGGCCGGGGAGAGCAGGCCCATGCCGATCGCGGCGATCGGCATCGCGGGGGCGGCGGTGAGGGCGGGCATGCCGGGCAGGGTGCCGAGGACGGCGAGGGTGACGGCGGCGGACATCACCAGGGCGCCGAGGGCGACCACGCGGTGGCGCGGGGTGCGGGTGAAGAGGCGGCCCTGGGCCCAGGAGCCGGCGGCCCAGGCGACGGCCGCGCCGGTGAAGGCGAGGCCGCTGACGATCGGGTTGACGTGCCGTTCGGTGATCAGCAGCAGCGGTACGTAGGCCTCCAGGGTGAAGAACGTCCCGGAGGAGAGGCCGCGCAGCAGGACGGTGGTGGGCAGGCCGCGAAGGGCGCGCCAGGTGCCGGCGGGGAGCAGGCGCGGGGCGAAGGCGATCAGCAGGGCGGCGCCGACGGCGACGAAGAGCAGGTGCCGGGCGTCCCGGCCGGAGACGCCGTACTGGCCGAGGGCGGCACCGACGCTGACCACGACGGCGACGAGCAGCGGCGGGCGGGGCGGGTGTTCGTCGAGGGTGCGCGGCAGCGCGTGGCGGCGGAGCACGGGGACGAGCAGGACGGTGGGCAGCGCGGTCAGCGCGGCCAGGCCGTAGAACACGGCGCGCCAGGACCAGAGTTCGGAGACCAGCCCGGCGATCGGCGGCCCGACCAGGGAGGGGATCACCCAGCAGGCGCTCATCAGGGCGAGCACCCGGGGCCGGAGGTGTTCGGGGTAGGCCTGTCCGATGGCGGCGTTGACGGCGACGGCGGCCATGCCGGCGGCGAGGCCGTCCAGGAAGCGTCCGGCGGCGAGTTGCCAGATCGAGGTGCTGGCGGCGGAGACCAGCAGGGTGACGACGGTGAGCACCAGGCCGGCGGCGAGCGGGTCGCGGGCTCCGGCGCGGTCCGACCAGGTGCCGCCGAGGACGCCTCCGAGCAGGCCGGCCGCCACGAAGCAGCCCGCGACCAGCGGGAACAGCGGGACGCCGTGCAGGTCGGCGGCGGCGGTCGGCAGGGTGGGCACCACGGCCAGGGCGGCGAATCCGGTCAGGAACATGAGGGCGGTGAAGCAGGCGGTGACCGCCCGGTACTCACGGGCGAAGATCCCGTCCACGGCGCGGACTCCCTCGGCGACGGCGGCAGCAACGCCCAAAGGTCTCTACCAATTCCCGTACGGCGCAAGCGAATTTCGTCGCCTGTCACCGACGATGGGTCACTCCAGGCTCCAGTCAAGGATCTTGGCGGACAAGCGGCCGCCCACTAAGGTCGCGGAGCATCCGTCGACACACCACCCACGGGGGACCTCATGTCTGCATCCGCCAGGCCACCGCTGCCGCACGCCTTCCTGCCCCCCGTCCCGACGTTCACGCTGGTCAGCGAGGAGGTGACGGACGGGGGCCGGCTGGGCGCGGAGCAGGTGTACCAGGGCGGGAACCGCTCGCCGCAGCTCAGCTGGTCCGGGTTCCCGGCGGAGACCCGGAGCTTCGCGGTGACCTGCTTCGACCCGGACGCGCCGACCGGCTGCGGGTGGTGGCACTGGCTGCTGTTCGATCTTCCGGCGACGGTGACCGAGTTGCCGCCCGGCGCGGGCAGCGGCGAGTTCCCCGGGCTACCGGCGGGCGCGGTGCACGGCCGCAACGACTACGGCACCCGGGACTTCGGCGGCGCGGCCCCGCCGCCCGGGCACGGCCCGCACCGGTACGTCTTCACCGTGCACGCGCTGGGCGTCGACTCGCTGGGCCTGGACGCGGACACCTCGGCGGCGGCGATCAGCGGCACGCTCGGGTTCCACGCGCTGGCCCGGGCGAGCGTGGTCGCCGAGTACGAGAGCTGATGCCCGGGAGCACTTGAGCTGATGCCCGGGGGCGCGCCCGACCGCCGGGGACGCCCTCTGGCCGGGCGCGGTCGAGACCTCTAGCGTGAGGAGCCGTCAGGCAGGGCCGAGCTCCGGGGGTGGACGATGATCGGGCGACGATCACTGTTGGTGGCGGCCGGGGCGGGCACCGCCGCTCTCGCGCTTCCCGGCCGGTCGGCCTCGGCCGCGCCCGCCCCGCCGATCGGGCTGCCCGGCCCGACCGGCGGCCGACCGGTCGGCACCGTCGCCCTGCACCTGGTCGACCGGGCCCGGCAGGACCCGTTCGCGCCGAGCCCCGGGCCGCGTGAGCTCATGGTCCAGCTCTGGTACCCGGCGCTCGACGCCGACGCGTACGACCGCGCGCCGTACACCACGCCGAGGGTCGCGGCGGTGCTGGAGGAGTTCCTGTCGCTGGACACCGGCACCCTCGCCGCCGTGCGCCCGACCGCGCGCGCCGGTGCGCCCGCCGTGCCCGGCGCCCTCCCGCTGCTGCTGCTGGGGCACGGGCGCAAGGGCGGGCGAAGCAACTGCACCGCGCTGGCCGAGGAGCTCGCCGCCCACGGCTACCTGGTCGCGGCCGTCGACCACACGTACGACGCCTCCGCGGTGGAGTTCCCCGACGGCCGCCTGGTGCGCAGTGTGCTGTCCGACGACCCGGCCGACTGGGGCGCCACCGAGCGCAAGGAGATCGCGACCCGGGTCGACGACCTGCGGTTTGTGGCCACCGCGCTGACGGAGCGCCGGAACCTGCCGCGCCGCCCCGGCCTGCCGCGCGCGGACGACCGGCGTATCGGCGTGCTCGGCCATTCGATGGGCGGCGCGGCGGCCGCCGAGGCGCTCCGTCAGGACAGCCGCTTCGCTGCCGGGCTCGACCTGGACGGCGGCCTGTTCGGCTCCCCGGTGCCCGAACTCGGCCTGGACCGCCCGTTCCTGCTGCTGACCTCACTGGCCGACCACGACACCTGGCAGCGCTGGCGCGACCACCAGCGCGGCTGGGGACGCCAGTTGCGCTTCCACGGCACCGGCCACCTCAGCTTCACCGACCTCCCGCACGCGGCCGTCCCGGGCGGACTGCCGCAGCACCTGCCGGCCGACACGTACGCGGCGCTGTTCGGCACGCTCGCCCCCGCCCGCACCACCGAACTCGTCCGCGGCTACACCCGGGCCCACTTCGACCACTTCCTGCGGCACCGGCCCGCACCACTGCTCGACAGCCCCTCGCCGCGCTTCCCCGAGGTCGAGTTCCGCTGGAGCCACGGCTAGCCCGCCCGCACTTGTCCACAGGCCTGTGGACAACTGCGCCCGACTGTGGGCGGTCAGGCGTCGAAGTCGTATTCGAGGATGTACGAGGACGAGTCGAGCACCATCGCGTTGAACTCCACCACCTGGCCGTCCTCGGCGAAGGCGGTGCGGTGCACCAGGAAGACCGGGGTGCCGGGGGCGAGGGCGAGGCGTTCGGCCTCGTCGCCGGCGGGCATCCGGGAGCGGATGTGCTCCTGGAAGTGCACGGGCTTGTGGCCGAGCTCGGCGAGCCGGGCGTAGGTGCCGCCGGGGCCGGTGTCGGGGTCGGTGATCCGGCTGCCCGCCACCAGCGCGGCCGGCAGGTACGACTCGGAGAGCAGCACCGGCTTGCCGTCGAGCACGAAGCGCCGGCTGCGCACGCAGGCGGACTCGCCGGCCTTCAGGCCGAGCACGGCGGCGATCTGCTCGGGCACCTCGCGCTCGTCGACGGTCAGCTGGTCCACCGTCAGGTCGCGTGGCCCTATGTCGTCCGACCAGACCGAGAAGCCGCTGCCCCAGTTCCGGCCGGACAGCCGCTGGATGCCGCGGCGCCTTATCGGCCGGAACTCCCGGACGAAGACCCCGACCCCCTTGCGGGCCTCCGCGATCCCCTCGGTCTGCAGGACGCCGAGCGCCTGGCGGGCCGTCATCCGGGCCACGCCGTACGTCACCATCAGGTCGTTCTCGCCCGGGAGTCGGTCACCGGGTCGGTAGCGGCCGGAGTCGATGTCGCGCTTGAGGTCCTCGGCGATCCGCTGGTACTTGGGCTGGGTGGCGCGGGGGTGACTGGTCATGGCGGCGGGTTTCCTTCCCCTCTCTAGACATCCTACGCACGGTGTACCCCCCGATGCATTGACATCTCTAGAGATTTCAGCTTGTCTAGAGATGCAAGAATCTGACATACCCTCATATCGGCTGCCGAGTCTCCCGTTCCACGAGCGTTCATCGAGCGATACCGCGTGAGGAGCCCGCCATGTCCGTGCACCGTCGATGGTTCTCACTGCCCCGCGAGCCCGCCACCGTCGCCACCGGACGCCGCCGGGTCCGCGCTCTCATCACCGCCTGGGGCGGCACACCACTGGACGAGGACACCCAGCTGACGGTCGATCTGGTCACCTCCGAACTGCTCGGCAACGCCGTCCGACACGCCGAAGGCCCGGCCGTCACCGTCGGCGTGCACGCCGACCCGCTGCACCACCGGGCCGTCATAGAGGTCTACGACACCTCCCCCGCCGTTCCGGTGGCCGGCCGCCCCGACCGGGAGTCCGAGTCCGGGCGCGGCATCCTGCTGATCGCCGAACTCGCCCTCGCCCACGGCGTGGTCCGCAAGCGCACCGGGAAGTGGGTGTGGGCGGAGATCGCCCTGCCGACCGGGCGGGTCGCCCGCCTGTGGTGGCCCGGCCGCGGCCGCGGCGCGCAGCGGATCCCGGGCCCCGACCGTTGCCCCGACCACGGCCCGGTCCGCCACCCGGAGGAGGGCGTCCCCCGGAAGACCCCGGCCGACCGGCTCACCACCGGCGCGATGACCTGCCACTGACGGGGCGCCCACCGGCTCAGGCGGTCAGCCGGCCGTGCAGCTCCCGCGTCCCGCACCCCAGGCTCCGGGCCGCCAGCCAGGCCGCGGCCCCGGCGCCGCTGCCGGCGGTGGAGACGACCGCGTCCGGCCAGCGGGCGGCCAGGCGCGGGCGCAGGCGCGCGGCGAGCGCGGTCCTGGACGCGAGCAGGCCACCGGCCAGCACCAGCGGCAGCGCGGAGCCGGGGTCGCGGACCAGCGCGAGGGTGTCGACCAGGTGGTCGGCGGCCCGTTCGACCAGGGCGAGCGCCACGGGGTCGCCGGCCGTCGCGTGGTCGAGCACCAGCGGGGCGAACCCGGCCAGCCGGGCCGGTCCCTGCGCGTAGGCGGCGGCGATCAGCGCGGCGCGCGGCTGCGGGCCCAGCCCGCCCGGCCCGGCCAGCGCTTCGGCGATCGCCCCGGCCAGGCCGGGCAGCCGCAGCGACGGACCGTCGTACGGCAGCGCGCGGTCCACGGCGGTGAGCGCGGCGGAGACCGCCTCGCGGCCGAGCCAGAAGCCGGAGCCGCGGTCGCCGAGCAGCCAGCCGTGGCCGTCGGCGGTGCGGCGCAGCGTGTGCTCGCGGATCTCGGCGGCGATCGCGCCGGTGCCGCTGAGCAGCAGGCTGCCGGAGGCGGCGGCGCTCCCGGCGGCGTAGCCGAGTTCGGCGTCGTCGACCATCCGCGGGGTGACGGTCAGCCCGAGGGCGGGCCAGAGCGCGAGCAGTTCGGGCGGGGCGAGCGAGTTGCCCGCGAGTCCGATCACCCCGGCCGCCACGCGCCCGGGGTCGAGCCCGGCCAGTGCGGCGCGGACGGCCCCGCCGATCTCCCGGACGGCGGCCTCCGCCCCGTGCGCGACCGGGTTGCCCCCGCCGCCGCGCGCCGTCCCGAGGATCTCGCCGTCCAGGGTGGCGACCAGTGCGCGGGTGCTGGTGCCGCCCACGTCGAGGCCGAGCACCAGGCGCTTCCGAGGGGGCGTCATGCGGTGCGGCGGATGCGGCCGGCGTACAGCGCTTCGAGCCGGTTGTTGTGCTCGTCGCCGCCGGGGATGTTCGCCGACAGGTAGACCGGCGGGACGCCGCCGCGCTCCTCGACCCGGCGGATCACCTCGGCGACGATCTGCTGGCCGAGCAGTGCGGCGGTGATCGAGGAGATGCCGCAGGCCAGGCCGCCGCCCGCCATCGGCAGCACGGCGTCGCCGAACGGGGCGCCGTTGTCCAGCACCACGTCCGCGTAGTCCCGCAGCCGCAGTCCGGACGGGTGCTTGGGCCGCACCCCGGCGGTGTGCTCGGCGGAGGTGACGACGATCAGCGGGTGGCCGTTCTCCTTGGCCAGCCGGGCGAGTTCGACCACGCAGCCGTTGACGCCGGAGTTGGACGCGAGCACGAACACGTCGGCCGGGTGCGGGTCGGTCAACTCCCAGAGCAGCGCGGCGGGTTCGGTGTCGCGCTCCAGCTCGGACCCGTCCAGGACCTCCACCGGCCGCCCGCCGAACAGCACCACGTCGCGCAGCGCGATCCGGTTGCTGGGCACCAGCCCGCCGGCCCGCCCGGCGATCTCCATCGCGAACGCCTCGGAGTGCCCGGTACCGAACGCCTGCACGATGCCGTCCGCGGCCAGCGCGTCGGCGATCAGCTCGGCGGCCCGCGCCACCTGCTCCGCCTGCGAGCCGCTGACCCGGTCGATGGCGGCATGGGCGGCGGCGACGAAGTCGGCCGCGGAGGGGCTGGGCACGGGGAACCTCCAAGTGCGCACGGTGGGACGGCTCACATGGTCGGCCCGGGCCGCCATCGCTGTCAACGACAGGACTAGACCAGTTGGGGGGTCTCGATCAAGGCTCGACCCCCGCACACTCGAACGGGTCGTCGTCCGGCTCCAGCCCCGGCAGCCCCGGCACGTCCAGCCCGCCCCGCAGCCACTCGACGAGCACCTCCACCAGACTGCCGGACAGCCGCACCTCCTCGCGGAAGTGCCGGGGACGGACCGCCACCGGCCAGGCCTCCGGGTCCGGCCCGACGGTCAGCCAGCCGAGCCGGTCGTTGTCGATGCTCCATCCGATCACCAGGAAGCCGCCCGGCTCCGGCCAGCACGGGCCGGGCCCGGACCGGCCGATCAGCTCGGGCAGCCCGGCCAGTCCACCGGGCGGGGCGAGCCGCAGCCAGTTCGACCAGTAGCCACCGCCATAGGCATCCATCAACTCCCGGTAGTCGGAGGGCAGTCGAGTGCCCAGCCGGTCGAACACCCGCTCCCAGTCACAGCCGGCCGCCGGGGGCGGCGGCACCAGCAACCGCAGCGCGGCCAGGCCCGCCGGGCCACGCAGGGCGAACTCCCTTCCGGTGGCGGTGGGTTCGCGACGCGGCGACGGAATCCCGGCGACCGGCGGATTCCAGTGCGGCGCGACCGTGGCCGGCAGCGGGCCGAGGTGACCGACCCGGTCGAGGATCACCGCCTCCAGGAAGGCGGTCAGCGTCAGCCCGGAGTCGAGCAGCGGCTCGGATCGGGTGGGGTCGCAGAGCACCACCGTCCAGCGGTCCGGCTCGGGGTCGGCGGTGTTCCACAGCAGGGACGTCCGGCCGTTCACGGTGTCGCCCCAGGGCAGCAGCCCGCCTGGTTCGGGGTGCAGCCGAAGCGGCCGGTGGCCGGCCTCGCGCAGGCCGACCCGCAGGTCGTGCTTGGTCCACGGCAGCCCCCCGAGGTACTCCCGGTCGGCCGCCCACAGCACGATCGCCCCGCCGACCACCACCGTGCCGAACCGCGTCAACTCCCAGTAGTCAGTGGGGAGTCGCACGCCCAGCCAACCCTCGACGGCCGCCCGGTCCACCGCGAACGGCACCAGCGGACGGTCGTTTTCGAGCTGGTCGAGCAGGTCCATGCCGCCGATCCTCCGACCCCTTCGAGGCCCGGGGCAAACGGAAATTCGCGCGCGGTCACGGGCCGCCCCGGACAGGATGGCGCGGTGGACGAGATACCGAAGCGGCAGATCAGAGCCCGCTACGACGACGGGACGGTGACGGTCTACCAGGCGTTCCGCCCCGGGATCGCCGACCCCGCCGCGGCCGAGGGGCGCTGGCCCGACGCCTTCCGGCACGACCGGATGACGTGGATCAAGCCGTCGTTCCGCTGGCTGATGTACCGCAGCGACTGGGCGCGCGCCGAGGGCCAGGAGCGGATCCTCGGCGTGGTGATCACCCGGCAGGGCTTCGACGCCGCACTGGAGGCGGCGGTGCTCAGCGGCTACCGGCCGGGCGTGCACGCCTCGAAGGCCGACTGGCAGCGGGAGCTGCGGCGCAGCAGTGCGCGCGTCCAGTGGGACCCGGAGCGGGACCTGCGTCTCCGCCCGCTGCCGCACCGCTCGCTGCAACTGGGCCTGAGCGGTGAGCTGGTGCGCCGCTACACCGCCGAGTGGCTGATGCGGATCGAGGATCTGACGCCGCTGGCCCGGGAGTTGCACGCCACCAGGGACGCCGCGCTGCTGCCGCCGGAGCGGCCGTACCCGGTGGCACCGGGTGCGGCCGCCCGACTGGGCGCGGGCTGACCGGGGGCCGGCCCGCTCCCGATCAGCCGTGCAGGTAGACGATGCCGAGCTTGGTCAGCTGCCAGTGCTGCGCGGCGGAGCCGTTGTCGGCGGCCAGCTGGACCAGCGAGTTGCCCTTGGCGTCGGTCTTGGCGGAGGCGGTGGCCAGCTTGGTCGGGTCCTGCGAGTCGGCCAGCTTGTAGGTGCCGTCGCCGACCGGCTGGAGGATCCAGTGCTGGTTGCCGCCGCCGTTGCAGCGCCACTGCTGGAGCTGGGTGCCGGGGGCGGTGGAGGCCCCGGCGGCGTCCAGGCACATGTCCCGGTTGCCGCTGAAGTCGAGTTCGTAGGAGCCGCCGGCCTTGATCTCGAAGACGAAGGACTGGTTCAGCCCGCCGCCGGCCGGATAGGTGATCGCGGTCCGGCCGTTGGTGGAGTCACCGTAGGTGCCGCCGCCGGAGAGGTCGAGCACCTTGCCGTCGGCCTGGTTGGTGAGCTGGTACCAGGCGCCGTCCTCGGGCGCGTCCGGGAACGGCTTGCCGGGGGTGAGCGCGGTGATCGAGGTGGTGTTCTGCTGGTTCAGCGAGCAGAACGCCTGGGCCAGCCCGGGCTGCTGGTAGAACTGCCGCAGGCAGGCCGCCTCGGCCGCGTACCCGGCGACCCGTAGGTGGTACGACTGCCGGACGTTGTTCATGCACAGGCCGGGGATGGAGATCGGGGTGTCGCAGCCGTTGCGGGTGGTCTCCGACAGGTCGATCACGTCGCCGTTGGTGTACTCGTACGGCGAGCTGGTCCACTCCGCGCAGACCTCGTGGCCGAAGGCGACCCGGCGCTGGTCGAGGTAGCGCACGCCCGGCACGGCGGAGGCGGCCTCGCGCAGCGCGTCGCTCAGCGTGGGGACGACCCAGTTGTGGCCCCAGGCGAGGTCCTCGGGGAAGGCCGGGCAGCCGTCCGCGACCTTGCCGACGTAGTCGTTGCGCCGGATGTCGGGCGTGATCGGGTTGAAGTACGACTGGTAGACCAGCTGGTAGGAGTCGTCGGAGTAGCCGGCCTTGCGCATGGTGTTGCGGATGTTGGTGAGCGCGGCCGTCACCTTCGGCTTGACCCCGGCGGCGCGCCTGGTGATCTCGGCGCTGCCGATGGTGTCCCGGCAGCCCTGGGACTGCGGGATCGGGAAGTACTGGCCGAGGCAGGACATCATGATGCCCGCGAAGTCGAAGTCGTCGTTGGCGCCGATCGTGACGACGACCATCTTCACGTCGTAGTTCGCCGCCGTCGCGGCCAGCTGGACGTCCTGCTTGGCCTCGCCGAAGTCGCCGCTGCCCGGTCCGGTGATCTTCGCCAGCTCGGGGTCGCTGACCAGGTCGCCGGTCTGCGCGCCGGAGCAGGCCAGGTCGATCGGGGTGACGCCGGGGAGCTGGGTCACGAAGATCTCGGACTTGGTGGAGCGGTGGCAGTAGTTGGTGGGGCTGTCGGTGCCGGGGACGTAGTCGTCGTTGGTGTCGGTGCCGGCGCCTTCGCCGGATATCGCGCTGTCGCCGAGGGCGACGATCGCGGCGGGCTTGCCCGCGCTGGGCGAGGCGGCCTGCGCGGTGGCCGCCGCGCCGAGGCCGGAGCCGAGGCCGAGGGCGGCCAGCAGCGCGGCGGTGGCGAGCAGGGCGGGGGGCCTGCGGCGAACCATAGGTGTCCTGGACACTCATGACTCCTTGCGAGGGTGGGGGATCGCCCGGCGGGTGCCGGACGGCGCGGAGCGTGGGGGAACCGGGCCGGAACCCGGCGAACATGAGGCAGGCTCACATGCTAGGTACTGACAGGTAACACAACAAGACTCGCGGCGCGATCCGGCCGGAGCCCGCCACGCGCGGTCAAACCCAGGACGAACAAACACAGTTGAGCCGCCGCCCGCACCACCGGAAGGGGTGCGGGCGACGGCTCGGATCCGTCAGGGGCCGCCGGATCAGCCGCCGTTGACGCAGGTGTTGCCGAACGCCGGGTTCAGCAGACCGACGATGTCGATCGAGTTGCCGCACAGGTTGATCGGGATGTGGACCGGGACCTGGATCTGGTTGCCGGACACGACGCCGGGCGAGTTGGCGGCGACGCCCTCGGCCTCACTGCTCGCCATGGCGGAACCCGCACCGGCGGCGACGATGCCCGCGACAGCGGCGCCGACCGCGGCAGCCTTCTTGATGCTCATTTGAGTCTCCTCGATAAATCAGATCTTCCAATTGCCGCGCCGGGGCTACCGGAAGGAAGCAACGGGACGTGCACTGGGCCAACGAAGCCCCGCCGGATCAGTTGCGATGCTCTTCCGACAATCACCCGTCCGGCGTAACCCAAGCATTCGGGTGAACGGCTCGAACGAACGCCGATCCCGCCCGTTTCCCCCGCCGCACTGGTTCGTTCTTCCTGGCGAAACCCGATCCACCGCAAGAAATGAGACCCGCATCATGCGCAAGCTCGCCTACGGCGCCTTCGGCTCCGCCGCTGCCGCGACCCTGCTGCTCGGTGCCGCCGGCGCGGCCGCGGCCAGCAGCGACGCCGAGGGTGTCGCCGCCAACTCGGCCGGCGTGATCTCCGGCAACCAGATCCAGATCCCCGTGCACGTCCCGGTCAACCTGTGCGGCAACACCGTCGACATCATCGCCGCGCTGAACCCGGCCTTCGGCAACACCTGCGTCAACGGGGGCTGACGCCACCCCGGCGACCGCTCCCCCGCCGTGAGGAACGGTCGCCGCGCTGCCCGGGCCGCCTGCGACACGCGGGCCCTGGGCCGCGTGAGTGACATTCACGGCACACCCCGAAAACAGCGGGCGATGATGCGATCGCCCGACACCCGACCGTCGAGGTCGGGCCGAACGTGAGGAAGAACCACCATGCGCCACATCAAGAAGGCCGCGGTCCTGTCCGTCGCCGCCGCCGGTCTGGTCCTCGGCTCGGCCGGTCTGGCCAACGCCTCCGCCGAGGCCGAGGGCGTCGCCGCCAACTCGCCCGGTGTCCTCTCCGGCAACCAGATCCAGGTCCCGATCCACGTCCCGATCAACCTGTGCGGCAACTCGATCGACATCATCGCGCTGCTGAACCCGGCGTTCGGCAACACCTGCGTCAACGGCGGCTGACCCGCCCGACGCCACACCGTGCCGCGCTGCCCCCGGGCGGCGCGGCACACCAACTGCCCGCTGTGATCTAGGAGATCAACCCTCATGCGCAACTTCAAGAAGGCCGCGGTCCTGTCCATCGCCGCCGCCGGCCTGGTCCTCGGCTCGGCCGGTCTGGCCAACGCCTCCGCCGAGGCCGAGGGCGTCGCCGCCAACTCGCCCGGTGTCCTCTCCGGCAACCAGATCCAGGTCCCGGTCCACGTCCCGATCAACCTGTGCGGCAACACGATCAACGTCATCGGCGTGCTGAACCCGGCCTTCGGCAACACCTGCGTCAACGGCGACGCCGGTGTCACGCCGCCCGCGCCGGTGCCGGTCGAGCAGCCGCCGGCCGAGGAGCCCCCGCACCACCACCACGAGCCGGTCGAGGACTGCGACTGACCGGTCCGGCCGATCGTCGATCCCGTGCAGACTGCCCCTCGGCCACCGGCCGGGGGGCAGTGCTCGTCCCCGTCCACCTCACCCCGAAGGAATGGCCGATGTCCCGGACCACCACCGGCGCGCTGGCCGCGCTCGGCACCGCGCTGCTGATCGGCGCCGCCACCGCGCAGACCGCCCACGCCGAGACCGAACAGCTCGGCGGGCTCCCGCTGCCCACCACCCACCTGCAACCCACCGACGCCCACCAGGCCCTCAGCGGCACCACCGCCGGGCTCGGCTACGCGGTCGCCCCGGTCAAGGACCTGCGGCTCGACCCGTGGGCCAACTCCTCCGCCGACCTGCTCAACAACGGCATCGCGGTGGTTCCCGACAACGGACTCGGCCCGGTCGGCACCGGCACGGTCACCTCGCCGCTGTCCGCCGGCGGCGGGGCCAAGGACCTCCCGCTGGCCGGCCAGCTGCTCGGCGCGCTGCCGATCTGAGCCGCCCCCGGCACGCCTGCGGCCCGGCCTCCGCGAGGAGAAGCCGGGCCGCCGCGCGTTCGCGCCGCCGCGTCACATCCGCGACTGGTCCAGCGCGCCGGTCAGCGTCCCCACCGGGTTCGCCTCGTCCAGCATCGAGCCGCCGATGGCCGTGGTGGTGGCGGCCAGGCCCTTCACCGACTGGGTGACGGAGATCTGGCCCTGCTCGCCGCCGAGCGAGGCCTTGGCGCCCGGCACGGCCTGCACCGGGGCGGTCACCAGGTGCGGGTCCACCTTGTCCAGGGACAGCGCGGCGTCGCTCAGCCGGCCGCTCTCGTCCTGCACGAAGGTCACCGGCTGCCCCAGGCCCACCGCCGGACCGGCCAGGTTCAGCGGGGCGGCGGGCGCGTCCAGGCCCAGGCTGCCGAGCTTCGCGCCCGGGTCCGCCTCGGGCAGCGGCAGGGTGGCGCCCAGCGACGGGCCCGACTTGCCGCCGTTGACGGCCGGCAGGATGTGGTCCGGGATCGGCTGGGTCGGGCTCTGGCCGGTGTCGGCCGGCGGCAGCAGCGGCGAGGTCGGGATGCCCCCGTGGATCTCGCCGCCGTCCGCGAGCAGCGGCAGCGGCGACCCCGCCGTGCTGAGCGGAATGCTGAACGGCACCTCCTGGGTGGCCAGTCCGTCCTCGACCGCGGCCACCTCGGCCGGCGTCGTCGGGGCCGCCTGGGCCACGCCCTGCGCCGCCGCCACGCCGGCGCCGACCGCCAGCAGCAGGGCGCCCGTGGCCCGCTTGGAGAGCTTCATGGTGTTCGCCGTTCGTTCGATGTCCGTTGATTCAGCGCGCCGGTCATTCCGTAGGTCGGTCATTCCGTATGACTTCTCGTGTCGCCAGCGGCTCGGAATGCACATCGGACGCGCGCACCCTGGCGAACGAGCCAGCTCCCGGCCGGATAGCGGCAGTTAACCCGAACGGCCCAATAATCCGATCGGCACGCAGGGAAATCGGTGATCCTCGACGAATTTTCTCCGACCCCGTAACTTTCCTGTTCGCCATTCTTTGATCCCGACGACGACGGGGCAGCACCCCTCGAACGGTATTTCAGAGAGGTATCTCCACATGCTCAAGAAGTCTTTGGCCACCGTCGGCCTGGCCGCCGCCGCGCTGGCCGCGGTGTCCACCCCCGCCGTCGCGATCGGCGACGCGGACGGTTCGGCCGCCAGCATCCAGGGCAACGGTGGCACCAACTCCAGCGGCACCTGGGGAAACCACAGCCCGAACTTCCACTTCGCCGACAACCCGAACATCTGCCTGCCGGAGATCCACAACATCGGCGTGGCAGTACTGGGCGTGGCCGTCCCGGTCGAGGTCGACGCGCTCAACAACGAGCCCAAGCAGACCTGCGTGGTCGGCCAGGGCACCGTCGGCAGCGGCGACGGCGGCGTCTCCCACCTGGTCGGCTGACGCACCGTCACCTCTCCGACGCGGAGCTCCGGTTCCGCGTCCCACGACCCGCCCGGTCCGTTCCCCCGGCCGGGCGGTGGGCCCGGCGCGAGCCACGCGCAAGGGTCGCTGCTCCACTCCATCAGATCCGAAAAGGAATGACCCCATGATCAAGAAGGCTCTCGCCGCCGTCGGCGTCGTCGCCGCCGGTCTCGCCATGTCCGCCTCCCCCGCGATGGCCATCGGCGACGCGGACGGCTCCGCCACCTCGCTCCAGGGCAACGGCGGCACCAACGCCACCGGCACCCAGGGCGACCACAGCCCGAACAACCACGTGCTGGACAACCCGAACATCTGCCTGCCGGACATCCACAACATCGGTGTCGGCGCCCTGATCGGCATCGTGGTGCCGGTCGAGGTCGACGCGCTCAACAACGGCGCCAAGCAGGTCTGCGACATCGGCCAGAACACCGCCACCGCCGGCGACGGTGGCGTCAGCCACCTGATCGGCTGATCCTCCCGGTCACAGCCGACCGCCGGGTCCGGGGCCAGCCCCGGGCCCGGCGGTTCTGTGTCTCCGGCCGTACCCCCACCCGTTCGTCCGCGGCGCGATCGGGTGATCGGAGCACCGGCGGGCGCGTGCAGCGCTCCGCCAGCCGCACCCCCGTGTTGACGTAGTGACACCACCCGACGCAGAGAGGAACTCTCCATGAAGAGCAAGCTGGGCAAGGCCGTTGTCACCTCCCTCGCCGCGCTCGCCCTGACCGGCATCGGTGCCCCGGCCTACGCGGACATCGTCGCCGGCGGCGGCGGGGGCCAGGCCTTCAGCGCCGAGGAGCCCTTCCTCGCGGAGCACGGCATGGGCTTCGCCGCGACCGACCACCTGTTCGCCGCGGGCGGCGGCTTCGAGGCGGCCACCGCGACCGAGCTCACCGAGGGCGGCGGCGGCGTGGCCGCCATCGGCTGACCCCTTCTCGACGGCGAAGGGCGCGGAACCGGTTCACGGTTCCGCGCCCTTCGGGTGTGTCCGGGGGCGTCCGGTCAGCGCAGCAGGCCCGCGGCCTCGGTGGCCCAGTAGGTGAGGATCTGCTCGGCGCCGGCCCGGCGGATCGAGGTGAGGGTCTCCAGGATGGTCCGCTCGCGGTCGATCCAGCCGTTGGCGGCGGCCGCCTCGACCATCGAGTACTCGCCGGAGACCTGGTAGGCGGAGACCGGCACCGGGGAGGCGTCGGCGACCTGCCGCAGGATGTCCAGGTAGGCCATGGCGGGCTTGACCATCACCATGTCGGCGCCCTCGGCGAGGTCCTGCTGCAGCTCGCGCAGCGACTCGCGGGCGTTGGCCGGGTCCTGCTGGTAGGTCTTGCGGTCGCCCTTCAGCGAGGAGCCGACGGCCTCCCGGAACGGGCCGAAGAACGCGGAGGCGTACTTCGCGGTGTAGGCGAGGATGCCGACGTCCTGGTGGCCGGCCCCGTCCAGGGCGCGGCGGATCACCGCGACCTGGCCGTCCATCATCCCGGACGGGCCGACCAGGTGGACGCCCGCGTCGGCCTGCACCACGGCCATCTCGGCGTAGCGCTCCAGGGTGGCGTCGTTGTCGACCGAGCCGTCCGCGGCGAGCACGCCGCAGTGGCCGTGGTCGGTGTACTCGTCCAGGCACAGGTCGGACATCACCACCAGGGCGTCGCCGACCTCGGAGACCACGTCGCGGATGGCGACCTGCAGGATGCCCTCGGGGTTGGTGCCCTCGGAGCCGACCGCGTCCTGCACCTCGGGGACGCCGAACAGCATGATGCCGCCGACGCCCGCCTCGGCGGCCTCGACGGCGGCCCGGCGCAGGGTGTCGCGGGTGTGCTGGACGACGCCCGGCATCGCGGTGATCGGCTTCGGCTCGGTGATGCCCTCGCGGACGAACGCCGGGAGGATCAGCTCGGCCGGGTGCAGCCGGGTCTCGGCGACCAGGCGGCGCATCGCGGGGGTGGAGCGCAGGCGGCGCGGGCGGACGGACGGGAATTCGGCGGACACTTCGAAGGCTCCCTGAGTCACAAAAAGGGTGTCGGGGGGAGGCCCGGGGCCTCCCCCCGACGGAGGGTCAGCGCGCCTTGCGGCGCGAACCGGGGCGGCGTTCGCTCGGCCGGTAGACCGGCTCGCCCGCCGCGGTGGCGGCGTCCCGGCGGTTGGCCCCGAAGTCGGCCAGCGCCTGGGCGAGCGCGGACGCGGACGGGGCCGGGGCCATCACGTCGACCCGCAGGCCGTGCTCCTCCGCCGTCTTGGCGGTGGCCGGGCCGATGCAGGCGATGACGGTCACGTTGTGCGGCTTGCCGGCGATGCCGACCAGGTTGCGGACGGTCGAGGACGAGGTGAACAGCACCGCGTCGAAGCCGCCGCCCTTGATCGCCTCGCGGGTCTCGGCCGGCGGCGGCGAGGCGCGCACCGTCCGGTACGCCGTCACGTCGTCGACCTCCCAGCCGAGCTCGACCAGGCCGGCCACCAGGGTCTCGGTGGCGATGTCGGCGCGCGGCAGCAGCACCCGGTCGATCGGGTCGAACACCGGGTCGTACGGCGGCCAGTCCTCCAGCAGGCCGGCCGCGGACTGCTCGCCGGACGGCACCAGGTCGGGCTTGACGCCGAAGTCGACCAGCGCCTGCGCGGTGGTCTCGCCGACCGCCGCGACCTTGATGCCGGCGAACGCGCGGGCGTCCAGGCCGTACTCCTCGAACTTCTCCCGGACGGCCTTGACGGCGTTCACCGAGGTGAACGCGATCCACTCGTAGCGGCCGGTGACCAGGCCCTTGATCGCGCGTTCCATCTGCTGCGGGGTGCGCGGCGGCTCGACCGCGATGGTCGGCACCTCCTGCGGCACCGCGCCGTAGGAGCGCAGCTGCTCGGACAGGCCGTGGGCCTGCTCCTTGGTGCGCGGGACGAGGACGTTCCAGCCGAACAGCGGCTTGGTCTCGAACCAGGAGTGCGAGGCCCGGTGGGCGACCTGCTCGCCCACCACGGCTATCACCGAGGTCGCCGGGTCCACCGGGGCGGAGACCGGCGAGGGCAGCACCCGGGCGGCCTTCAGGTCGGCGGCGATCGCCGACAGGGTGGAGGTGAAGGTGCGCTGCCGGGTGGTGGTGCCGGACAGCGTCGCGGACAGCGCCGCGTCGGGCTTGCGGCCGTGCGCCACCAGGGCGTTCGCGGTCGCGGGCAGCTGGCCCAGGGTGGTGCGCACCACCAGGGTGGTCTCGGGCATGCCGAGGTCGACCAGCTGGCCGCCGAGCAGCGCCTCGCCGTCCACGAAGCGGACGTCGGCGCCCTGGTCGCCGCGGAGCGGCACGCCGGCGTAGGCGGGCACGCCCACCGACTGGGCGACGCCGGGGACGACCTCGAACGGGACGCCGGCCTTGGCGCAGCGCAGCATCTCCTGGGCGGCGCAGCCGTCCAGGCCGGGGTCGCCGTCGACGGTGCGGACCAGGTGGCGGCCGGCCTTGACGGCGTCGGCGGCGAGGTCGCACAGCTCCTTGCCGGCTTCGGCCGGGTCGATCACCTGGACGCCGCTGGGGCAGTGGGTGCGGACCGCGGCGGCGGTCAGCGGGTCGGCGATCAGCACGTCGGCGGTGCTGAGGACGTCGACGGCGCGCAGGGTGAGCAGTCCGGGGTCGCCGGGGCCGGCGCCGAGGAAGGTGCAGCGCCCTGCGGGCGGGTGGAATCCGGCGGCGGTCATCGGGCGCGCTCCCCCATCAGGTTGGCCGCTCCGGTGTCGAGCAGCCGGGTGGCCAGGGCGCGGCCCAGGGCCGCGGCCTGCTCCTCGGCGTTCTCGTCGGGGACGAGCGGGCCGTTGGCGGACATCTTGAGCAGTTCGGCGCCGTCGGTGGTGCCGACCACGCCGTCGAGGCGCAGTTCGGTGCCGGCCCAGGTGGCCAGCGCGGCGACCGGCGCGGAGCAGCCGGCCTCCAGGGTGGCCAGCAGGGCGCGTTCGGCGATCACGGCGGCCCGGGTGGGGGCGTGGTCGAGCCGGGACAGCACGGCGGCCAGGGTCGGGTCGACGCACTCGACGGCGAGCGCGCCCTGCCCGGGGGCGGGGAGCATCAGCTCGGGGTCGAGGTGTTCGGTGATCTCGGTGTGGCGGCCGAGCCGGTTGAGGCCGGCGGTGGCGAGCACCACGGCGTCGAGTTCGCCGGAGGTGACGTAGTTGATGCGGGTGTCGACGTTGCCGCGGATGGCGACGGTCTCCAGGCCGGCGTCGTGCGCCCGGGCCCAGGCGTTGAGCTGGGCCATCCGGCGCGGGGAGCCGGTGCCTATCCGGACGGTGCGGCCGTCGGCCTTGCCGACCAGTTCGGCCAGGGTGAGGCCGTCGCGGGCGACCAGGGCGTCGCGGACGTCCTCGCGTTCGGGGACGGCGGCCAGCAGCAGCCCGGCGGGGGCGGCGGTGGGCAGGTCCTTGAGCGAGTGGACGGCCAGGTCGATGCGGCCCTCCAGCAGGGCGTCGCGCAGGGCGGAGACGAACACTCCGGTGCCGCCGATCTGCGCCAGCGACTCCCGGGAGACGTCCCCGTAGGTGGTGATCTCGACCAGCTCCACCCGGCGGCCGGTGATCTTGGCCACCTCCTCGGCGACCATGCCCGACTGGGCCATGGCGAGGGCGCTGCGGCGGGTACCGAGGCGCAGCGGCGTCACTGTCTCTGGACCATTCATGAGGTGATCGTCCTGGTCGTGCTGGGGGGCTGAGGGGGTGTTCATCTGGGGGCTCCGGCGGGCGGGGCGACGGCGGCGGCCTGGGCGGCGGGGATGCCGCCGGCCGGGATCGAGGCCCCGGCCCGGTCGCCGACGGGGGTGCCGGAGACAGCGTGCACTGCTGCGGGGTCCAAGTCGAACAGTTCGCGCAGGGCTTCCGCGTAGGAGGCTCCGCCGGGTTCGGCGGCGAGCTGCTTGACCTTGACGGTCGGGGCGTGCAGCAGTTTGTCGACCACCCGGCGGACGGTCTGCGAGATCTCCGCGCTGGAGCGCTCGTCGAGGTCGGGCAGCCGGGAGGTGAGTCGGGCGAGTTCGCTGCGGACCACTTCGGAGGCCATGGCGCGCAGGGCGACCACGGTGGGGGCGATCCGGGCGGCGCGCTGGGCCTGGCCGAAGGCGTCGACCTCGTCGCCGACGATGGTGGAGACGGCGTCCACGTCGCCGGCGCCGGGGGTGGCGGCGTGGGCGTGGGAGAGGCTCTCCAGGTCGACCAGCAGGGCGCCGTCGAGCGCGTGCACGGCGTGGTCGACGTCGCGGGGCATGGCGAGGTCGAGGAAGGCGAGCGGCTGGTCGGCGTCGCGGGCGGCGACGGCGGCGGCGACCTGGGCGGCGTCGATGACGGTGCCGGCCGCGCCGGTGCAGGAGATCACCAGGTCGACGTCGGCGAGGGCCTGCGGGACCTTGGCGAGGTCCAGGGTGCGGGCGGTGCCGCCGAGGATCTCGACCAGGCGTTCGGCGCGGGCCGGGGTGCGATTGGCGATCTGCAGGTCGGTGACGCCGGAGCGGACCAGGGTGGCGGCGGCCAGCGAGCTCATCGAGCCGGCGCCGACGACCAGGGCGCGCTTGCCGGCGACGGGGCCGGCGCCGAGGGCGACCTGCTCCAGGCCGAAGGTGACCAGGGACTGGCCGGCCTTGTCGATGCCGGTCTCGCTGTGCGCCCGCTTGCCGACCCGCAGGGCCTGCTGGAACAGCTCGTTGAGGCCGCGGCCGGCGGTGTGCTCGTCCTGGGCGGTGGCGAGGGCGTCGCGGAGCTGGCCGAGGATCTGGCCCTCGCCGACGACCATCGAGTCCAGGCCGCAGGCCACCGAGAAGAGGTGGTGGACGGCGCGGTCCTCGTAGTGCACGTACAGGTGCGGGGTGAGTTCGTCGAGGTCGACGCCGCTGTGCCCGGCGAGCAGTTGGGACAGCTCGGCGACGCCGGCGTGGAACTTGTCCACGTCGGCGTACAGCTCGATCCGGTTGCAGGTGTTGACCAGCGCGGCTTCGGCGACGGTCGCCGAGGCGGCGGCGTCGTGCAGCAGGCGGGTCGGGGTGTCGCCGGTGAGGGCGGCGCGCTCCAGTACGCCGACCGGCGCGGTCCGGTGGCTCAGACCGACTACCAGAAGACTCATGCCCCCACCTCGTCGTGACGGATGTTCGTGCTCACGCCGGCATCACCGCGGACAGGTCGTCCTCGGGGCCCTTGGCGGCCGGGGTGTTCTTCGCCTGCTCGGCGGCCGCCTTGCCGCCGCCGGCGGCGCGGCGCAGCTTGGCGGCGGCGGCGCGGACCGGCCCGGGGGCGCGGTCGAGCACGGAGTCGCCGGCGGGTTCGTCGCCTGCCTTGCGCTGCTCGTGGAAGGCGAGGATCTGCAGTTCGATCGAGAGGTCGACCTTGCGCACGTCGACGCCGTCCGGGACGGTCAGCACGGTGGGGGCGAAGTTGAGGATGCTGGTGACGCCGGCCTCGACCAGGCGGTCGCAGACCTGCTGGGCGGCGCCGGGCGGGGTGGTGATGACGCCGATGGAGACGTGCTGGGCGGCGACGATGTCCTCCAGCTCGTCCATGTGCCGCACCGGCAGGCCGGCGGCGGTGCTGCCGACCACGTTGGGGTCGGCGTCCAGCAGGGCGGCCACCCGGAACCCGCGGGAGGCGAAGCCGCCGTAGTTGGCGAGTGCGTGGCCGAGGTTGCCGATGCCGACGATGACGACCGGCCAGTCCTGGGTGAGGCCGAGCTCGCGGGAGATCTGGTAGACGAGGTACTCCACGTCGTAGCCGACGCCGCGGGTGCCGTAGGACCCGAGGTAGGAGAAGTCCTTGCGGAGCTTGGCGGAGTTGACGCCGGCCGCGGCGGCCAGCTCCTCGGAGGAGACGGTCGGCACGGAACGCTCGGACAGCGCGGTCAGCGCCCGCAGGTAGAGCGGGAGGCGGGCCACCGTCGCCTCCGGAATTCCCCGCGCACGCGAGGTCCGGCGCGCGGCGCCCGGGTCGGGCGTCTGCGAACTGCTGGGTGAGGGTCGGCCGATTGCCACGTTGCTCCTGTGGGTGAAGCTGGGCTTGGACCGCCAGGCTATGCGTTTGTGAACGTGTGCACAAAGATGGTGTCCGATTTGTCCCCGAACAGTGACACGCATCACTCGTAACCCGCCACGCCGACCAGCGGACGCGACCCTTCCACTCCGGCGGGCCACGGACCCAGCGGGGCCCACCGGCGCAGCACCCGGACCTGGCCCTGGGGACGGCCCGAACGGGCGGGCGCCAGCCTCGGCCACGGCACCGGGGCGACCGCCGGGACGGGCTCGTCCAGCGGGACGCCGGTCCGCAGGCAGTGCCGCAGCAGCTCCACGGTGGCCTGCGCGTCGCCGAGCGCGGTGTGCGCCGGGAACCAGCCGAGACCGGCCGCCTCCACGCACGCGGACAGCCCGAAGCCGCCCGCCTGCGGCAGCAGCCGGCGGGCCAGCCGCATCGTGCACAGCGCCGGCAGTGCGGGCAGCACCACGCCGATCCGCGCGAACTCCCGCTCCAGGAACGCCCGGTCGCAGGTCACGTGGTGCCCGACCAGCACCCGGTCGGCCAGCAGCTCCAGCAGCCGCGGCGCGATCTGCCGGAACCGGGGTGCGCCGACCACGTCCTCCTGCGCTATCCGGTGCACGTGCGTCGGCCCGACCGGCCCGGCCGGGTCCAGCAGCGTGGCGAACTCCCGCTCGGTGCGCAGGGCGGCGTCCAGCTGCACCACGGCGACCTCGACCACCCGGTGGCGCCAGGGGCTACGACCGGTGGCCTCGACGTCGACGACGGCATAGCCGTTCATCGCGCCCTCCTCTTGCACAGCCCCCGGCGGACACGGAAAGACGTTCGATGGTAAGCCGGGAGGCCGTGGAACTCCTAGGCCCGGGCGCGTCGAACGTCCACGAAGGATCCGCCGCCGAAGGCCGGTGCGAGGAGGGTCACACCGGGTGCGCGGTCAGCTCAGCGCCTTGCGCAGCCGCTGCTCGTCCACCCGCCAGAAGTCGTGCTGGCGGCCGTCGATCAGGGTCACCGGGATCTGCTCGGCGTACTGCTCGTACAGTGCCGGGTCCTGCAGGATGTCCTTCTCCTCGAAGCCGGTGCCGAGCTCGCCGACCACCTTGAGGATCACCGCCCGGGCGTCCTCGCACAGGTGGCAGCCGGGCTTGCCGATCAGCGTCACGGTGATGTCGGCCGGGTTCTTCTTCGCACGTCGCAGCAGGCTCACCCGAGCCATTGTGCCGCCGCTCACGGAGCGGGCCGGGACGCCCCCCGTTCACCGTCGCGGCACTCCTCGGACACGGGCCGGGGCGGCCCGGCTGACTATGCTCGTCGCATGGCAGCGCTGCGAAGGCTCACCCGGTCGAGGCGTTCCACCGACGAACGGACCGCCCTGGCGGGCGAGGCCGCGGCCGACGCCGCCCAGGAACAGCTCGCCCCCGCCGGCCCGGAACCGGACCGCCCCAGGACCCCCGAGGGGGACCACACCCCGGTGCCCGGGGACGTCCGGGCGGCCGCGTTCTTCGACTGCGACAACACCATCCTGCGCGGCGCCGCGATCTTCTACCTCGGCGTCGGGCTGTACCGGCGGCGCTTCTTCACCCGCCGCGACCTGGCCAGGTTCGCCTGGCAGCAGGCCGCCTTCCGGCTGCGCGGCGCGGAGAACCCCGACCACATCGCCGACGCCCGCGACAGCGCGCTCGGCCTGGTCGCCGGCAAGCGCACCGCCGACCTGGAACGGATCTGCGAGGAGATCTTCGAACCCGTCCTGGCCGAGAAGGTCTGGCCCGGCACCCGCGCGCTGGTCCAGATGCACCTGGACGCCGGGCAGCGGGTCTGGCTGGTCACCGCCGCCCCGCAGGAGGTCGCCCGGCTGATCGCCCGCCGGCTCGGCATGACCGGCGCCCTCGGCACCGTCGCCGAGACCCGGGACGGCGAGTACACCGGCAAGCTGGTCGGCGGCATGCTGCACGGACCCGCCAAGGCCGCCGCCGTGCAGGCGCTGGCCCGCCGCGAGCACCTCGACCTGGCGCGCTGCGCCGCGTTCAGCGACTCCGCCAACGACATCCCGATGCTCAGCCTGGTCGGCCACCCGTACGTGATCAACCCGGACGCGGCGCTGCGCCGGCACGCCCGGGCGATGGGCTGGCGGGTGCGGGACTTCCGCACCGGGCGCCGGGCCGCCCGGATCGGCATCCCCGCCGCTGCCGCGCTCGGCGTCGCCGCGGGCGCGGCCGCCGCCGCGGTGGCGATGCGCCGTCGTCAGCGCGCCTGATCGGACGTCACCCGGGACATCCTTGACCGGGCGTCACCCGGGACACCCTTGACCGGGCGTCAATCCGAGGCCGCCGACACGCCCCCGTGCGGGTGGTCCGGGCCCGCCCCGGCGCCCGCCCGCGCGCCCTTCCGGCCGTGCGGGGACCGGCTTGCACGCCGTGACCGGAACTGATCGTTCGACAGTCCGCCAAAGTCGTGGGTTGAGAACGCTCCGACCGGGGAAACCCCGGCCTTCCGCCACCGATCGGTCACCCGGTGCGCACAACTGGTCGCGTTGAGTCGGAGAAATGGTGTCAACTCCGGTCAGCGGCAGACGAATATGCGCAACAAGTGGACCTTGTTCGACCACTTCGACCACGCGGTGTAGCTGTCATTGCACAAAGCGTTATTCTCTCCTGGATGCACGCCACCCCGAAACGTCCCCGTGACGGGTGGTCAATGCGGCGTGCTCTCCGCACAGGCGGAGGTGATCCGTCCACTGTTCTGCCTCTGGGAGTCCCGTGTACCCACCCGTCCGGAACGACGCGCCAGCCACCTCCCGCCCGTCGACCGCCGGCCTGCGCCGCGGTGTGCGCCTGGAGCGACTGTGGGCCGCGATCCGCGAGTTCGAACTGCTGGTCCCGGAACCGGCGGTGGCCGGCCCCGCGTTCAGCGCGCCCGCTCCCGCCGCGTTCGCCGCGCCCCTGCTGCGCTCCACCGCCGCCGGCAACCCCGCCGCCGCGCCGCGCAGCCGGACCGTCCCCTCCCCCGGCACCCGCGGCCGCACCCGCACCGCGCCCGCCGGGCCCGGCTACGACACCGAGCACAACCCCGTCGTCGAGCTGGTCGAACGCGCGCAGAACGGCGAGAGCGAGGCCTTCGGCCGGCTCTACGACCACTACGCCGACACCGTCTACCGGTACATCTACTACCGGGTCGGCAGCCGGGCCACCGCCGAGGACCTCACCAGCGAGACGTTCCTGCGCGCGCTGCGCCGGATCGGCACCTTCACCTGGCAGGGCCGCGACTTCGGGGCCTGGCTGGTCACCATCGCCCGCAACCTGGTGGCCGACCACTTCAAGTCCAGCCGGTTCCGGCTGGAGGTCACCACCGGCGAGATGCTCGACTCCAACGAGTGCGAGCGCAGCCCCGAGGAGTCGGTGCTGGAGTCGCTCTCCAACGCCGCCCTGCTGGACGCGGTGCGCCGGCTCAACCCGCAGCAGCAGGAGTGCGTCACGCTCCGTTTCCTACAAGGGCTTTCGGTCGCCGAGACGGCCCGCATCATGGGCAAGAACGAGGGCGCCATCAAGACGCTGCAGTACCGGGCGGTGCGCACACTGGCCCGCCTGCTGCCGCCCGACGCCCGGTGAACCGCCGCCCGTGGACCCGACCGGCGCCCCGCTCCACCGCCCACCGCCGGCGCGCCGGTCGGGAGCGCGCCCGGGCGCGGCGCGGCGCCCACGGCGCGGGACGCGGATTGACGCGCCGTCAATCGCCGCCTGGCGCTTGCCCGTCCGGGTGAGGGGGCGGTCATCTGCTCTGCTTAATACGCCAGGGGGGTCGTGCGTAACCGCCTCCCGACACCGCTCGTTGGCCAGCGTGCAACCCGCCACCGGGCCCGCAGTCAAGTGGGATCTCGAACTGTCACCCGATGGTGCGGTTTCGGCCTGTCGGGACAACCAACCGGCGGGCCACGGTGTCGAAAACGACGAAGGGAGGTGTGGCCCGTGACGGCAAACGTGCTGGAGCACCGGCGGGCGAAGTCCTTCGCCGAGGCGCTGGAGGCCCACCAGAGTGACCAACGGAGCAGCGGCGCGCACCGGGCCGGCTCCGCCGCCATGACCGAGCTGCTCGCCACGGCCGACGCCCTCGGCGCGCTCCCCGCCCCCGAGCTGCCCGCCGAGACGCGGACCGTCCAACGCGCCCGGCTGATGGCCGCGTTCGAGCAGCAGTGGGCCGACGGCGCCCCCACGGCGGTCCTCCCCGTCCAGCGCGGCAGGCGCACCCGCCGCACCCGCTGGGGCCGCCGCCTGGCCATCGGCGGCCTGGTCGCGGGCGTCGCCGTCGGCTCCCTCGGCGGGGTCGCCGCCGCCTCCACCGGCGCCCTGCCCGGGGACGCGCTGTACGGCATGAAGCGCGGCCTGGAAGGGCTGCGCTTCGACCTGGCCGGCAGCGACTCCGAGCGCGGCGCGCTGCTCCTCCAGCAGGCCTCCACCCGGCTCGACGAGGCGCAGTCCCTGGTCGGCCGGGCGGATCCGGGCAGCACGCTCAGCCCCGCCACGGTCGACCAGGTCCGCCGCGCCCTGGACGACATGCACGCCGAGGCGCTGCGCGGCCGCGACCTGCTGCGCGCGGTCTACCGCTCCAACGGCTCGCTCGCCCCGATGCGCCAACTCGCCGGCTTCGCCGGGCAGGACGAGCGCTGGTCGGCCCTGCAGTCGCGGCTGCCGTCCGGTCTGGCCGGCCAGGCCGACAAGGTGGACCGCCTGTTCAGCGACATAAGCGAGGACGTCGCGCCCCTGCGGCTGGTGCAGCCCGCCGGCGGGAGCAGCGACGGCAGCGGAGCCGCCGGCGGCACCGGCGGCCCGGGCGCCGGTGCCGGGGCGGGCCAGCAGCCCGCCGGCGGCACGGCGGGCGCCGTGGGCGGCGCCGGCCACGACCCGGCCGGCGGGGCGTCCGGGCGGGCCAGCGCCTCGCCCAGCCCGTCCGCCAAGCCCGGTCTGGGCGGCCTGCTGGACGGCCTCACCGGCTCCACGCCCACGCCGGCCACCCCGCCGGCCCAGGGCGGCGCGGCCCCGGCCCCGTCGACCTCCCCGGCCGCGCCCGCGGACGGCGGCCAGGGTCTCAACCTGCCGCCGCTGCTGCCGGGGATCCTGCCCGGGCTCAGCCTCAGCTGAGCGCACCGCCCGCCTCGCGCCCACCGGTCGATGGGCGCGGGGCGGGCGGGCACCCGTCAGCCGAACACCGAGCGGCGCTCCACCAGCAGCTTGTACAGCGTGTGCTGGATGGTCTCGCGCACCTGGTCGGTCAGGTTGAAGACCAGCATCGGGTCGTCGGCGGCTTCCTTCGGGTAGCTGTCCGTCGGGATCGGCTCACCGAACTGGATGGTCCACTTGGTCGGCAGCGGAATCGCGCCGAGCGGCCCCAGCCAGGGGAAGGTCGGCGTGATCGGCACGTACGGCAGGCCGAGCAGCCGGGCCAGCGACTTGAAGTTGCCGATCATCGGATAGGTCTCCTCGGCCCCGACGATCGAGCACGGCACGATCGGCACTCCGGCCCGTAGCGCGGACGCCACGAACCCGCCGCGGCCGAACCGCTGGAGCTTGTACCGGTCCGCGAACGGCTTGCCGATGCCCTTGAAGCCCTCCGGCCAGACCCCGACCACCTCGCCGCGCTCCAGCAGCGTCTGCGCGTCCTCGTTGCAGGCCAGCGTGTGACCGGCCTTGCGGGCCAGCTCGTTGATCACCGGCAGCACGAACACCAGGTCGGCGGCCAGCATCCGCAGGTGCCGGTCGGCGTGGTCGTGCACCGCGACCTGGGTCATCAGCGCGTCCAGCGGGATGGTGCCGGAGTGGTTGGCGACGATCAGCACCCCGCCGTCGGCCGGGATGTGCTCGGTGCCGCGCACCTCGATCCGGAAGTACTTCTCCGCCAACGGGCGCAGCAGCGCCAGGAACACCTCCTCGGTCAGCTCCCGGTCGAAGCCGAAGTCGTCGACCTCGTAGTCGCCCGTCAGGCGGCGGCGCAGGAAGCCGAGTCCGCCGGCGGCGCGCTGCTCCCAGCCCTTGCCGAACAGCTGGGTCGCGGCGACGCCGAGCCGGCCGGAGAGGGCCGCGCCGACGCCGTCGGCGAGCCGGTCGGCGAGCGCCGGGCGCGGTTCGGGGCCGGACCAGCTCGGTGCGGACTCGATCGGGATGACCTTGGCCGCCGGGTCGGCGGGCTCCCGGGCGGCTGTCATCGCGGCCTCAACTCCTCCGGTGCGGTGGGACGGTGGTCGGTGAGCAGGTCGGTGATCCGGTCGGTGACGGCGGTCAGCCGGGCCGGCGGCAGCGGGCCGGGCGCCACGTGCGCGGCGAAGTCGGCGAACGCCTCGGGGGTGGTCCAGCGCGGCGTGAAGCCGAACGTGCCGCGCAGCAGCGCGGTGTCCACCACCCGTCCGTGGGTGAGCAGTTGGAGCTGTTCCTGGGAGAACGCGCGGTCCGCGGGGGCGGTCAGCTGCCGGGCCAGCCGGCCGACCAGGCCGAGGGCGGGCCGCAGCAGCGGCACGGTGGGGCGGCCGAGCCGGCGGGCGCACTGGGAGAGCAGCAGCACGCCGTCGCCCGCGACGTTGTAGGTGCCGGTGGGGGCGTCCAGCGCGGCCAGCCGGAGCACCTCCAGCGCGTCGTCCTCGTGCACGAACTGCAGGCGCGGGTCGTGACCGAGCGCGGTCGGCAGCAGCGGCAGCCGGAAGTAGGCGGTCAGCGGGGTGTCGCCGTGCGGGCCGAGGATGTTGGCGAAGCGCAGCACGGTGACCGCGACGTCCGGGCGTCGGCGGGCGAACCCGCGGACGTAGCCCTCGACTTCGGCGGCGTCCCGGGCGAAGCCGCCGACCGGCAGGGCCTTGGGCTGCATCCGCTCGCCGAACACCGCGGGGTCGCGCGGCGCGGAGCCGTAGACGGCGGTGGTGGACTTCACCACCAGGCGGCGCACGCCGAGGGCCTTCTGGCACGCGGCGAGCAGCTGCATGGTGCCGATGACGTTGTTCTCCTTCACCAGCGCCCGGCCGCCGTGGCCCAGCGCGGTGACGTGCAGGTGCACCACGGTGTCCACCCGGTGCTCGGCGATCACCCGGGCGATCGCCGGCCGGCGCAGGTCCACCTGCGCGTACTCCACGCCGATCGGCAGCGCGGCCGGCGGCGGGCCGGCGTCCACGCCCACCACCCGGTCCACGCCGGGCTGTTCGGCGATCCGGCCGGCGAAACGCGCACCGAGCCGGTGTGCCACTCCGGTGACGAGCACGACCTTGCCCACGTTGCCGCGACCTCCCATGGCTGCCGGTGCTGCCTTCCCCCTGGCCTGCACCGTACCGCGCCGCGGAGGCGGGAGCGGAAACGCCACTGCCCGCCGCCGGAGATCATCCGGGGGCGGGCAGTGGTGAAACCTGGCGGCGCGAGGCGACCGCAGGCGGTGTTACTTCTTGTTGCGACGCTGCACACGAGTGCGCTTGAGAAGCTTGCGGTGCTTCTTCTTGGCCATACGCTTGCGACGCTTCTTGATGACAGAGCCCACGGAACATTCCTCGCTCACTCGGACCCGCGCCCGTGAGGAACGGGAGTCCATACGACTGACGGAGGGCCTAGCCTACCGTCCACCTCGCGTTTGCCGTAATCGGAGTCCGTCGGCGGTTGTGGAGCTACGCGCTCTGCAGTCGCACGTAGGACTCCTGGAGGTATTCGTGCACCTTCTGCTCGGGCACGCGGAACGAGCGTCCGACCCTGATGGCCGGAAGTTCGCCGCTGTGCACCAGGCGGTAGACCGTCATCTTCGAGACCCGCATCACCGAGGCGACCTCGGCGACGGTCAGGAAGACCACATCCTGCAGGGGACGCTCGCTCATGACCCTCACCCGACCCTTACCCGTGTGCAAGGCACCGGCTTCCCCTCCGGTGACTCCACCGGCACACGTGTATCCCCAGAGTAGTTATGGGTGGTACGGGTGGGAAGGGGGTTGTCGTCAACGGTTGTACGGTGCGAGATCCGCCCGTTGCAGTACGTAGTCGCTCAGCGGTCTGTAGCAGGACGCGGCCGAGCCGTCCTCCAGCGGTACGACCACGGTGACCAGCCCGTCCGCCTCGGCGGCGAACGGGGCGACGTCGTTGCAGTCCGCGATCCCCCCGGCCGGGATGCCGAGGAGGCCGGCCCCGCAGAGCCAGCCGTGGTCGCCCAGGACCAGGTCGGGAGGGCGGTGTCCGGCGTCCGCGAGGGCGCTCACGGCGAGTCGGACGGGCAGCGGGGAGTGGGTGTGGGCGAGGTCGCCGGGGCCGGGGCGGCCGGGGCGTTCGGGGCCGTCCAGGGCGCGCATCACCAGGACCCGGTCGACCACGTCGAGGTAACGGGGGCGGTCACCGTCCGGGGTGGGCTCGCGGAAGCGCACGCCCCGCGCGGGGGTGTGCACGGGGCAGCCGGCCGCTTCGAGCGCCCCGGCGAGCGCCGCGTGGAAGCCCGCCAGCTTGGTGGGGTGGCCGGTGCCGGCCAGCACGCTGCCGCGGCGGTCGGCGGTGCGGCGCAGCAGGGCGGCGAGGCGGTCCAGGGCGGCGAGGGTGAGTTCGGGGTCGATGGTGTCGGGGCCCTCGGTGTACCGGGGGTCGGGGCTGACGCCGACGCGTTCGGCCATCAGCGCCAGCACCGCGTCCGGGTCGCGGCGGGGGTGCGGGTCGAGGCCCATCAGCGCCTTGGGGTCGCCCTGGGCGAACAGCCGGTAGTGCCGGAGGTTGTTCTGCCGGGGGGTGGGCACGTCCGGTCCGGCGAGGCGGTGCTTCAGCAGGTGGGCGCGGAGCTCGTCGCGGGAGCGGGCGGTCGCCCGCGCGGTGGCGGTCACGGGAGCAGTCCGTGGTGCGGGAGGACGGCGCGGCGGGTGGCCAGGACGGCCTGGTCGAGGCGGTCGGCGGGGTCGTAGCCGCCGTCGTGGAAGTCCGTCCAGTGCGGGGTGGCGCCGTCGGTCATCCGCAGCGGGGCGGGGCGGCGGGTCAGCCGGTAGACCTCGGCGCGCCACTCCTCGGGGGTTTCGGTCTCCGGGGCGACGGGCTGGCCGGCGGCGGTGGCCACCAGGTGGGTCCAGGTCCGCGGTACCACGTCGACCACCGCGTACCCGCCGCCGCCGGTGGCCACCCAGCGGCCGTCGGCGTGTTCGTGGGCCAGACGGTGCACGGACTCGGCGATCAGCCGCTGGGCGTCGACGGTGACGGCGAGGTGCGCGAGCGGGTCCTCGACGTGGGTGTCGGCGCCGTGCTGGCTGACGATCACCTGGGGGCGGAACGCGGCCAGCAGTTCCGGGACGAGTGCGTGGAAGGCGCGCAGCCAGCCCGCGTCGCCGGTGCCGGCCGGCAGGGCGAGGTTGGCGGCGGTGCCCTCGGCGTCCGGGCCGCCGGTCTCGGTGGCCCAACCGGTCTGCGGGAACAGGGTGCTGGGGCTCTCGTGGACGGAGACGGTGAGCACCCGGGGGTCGTTCCAGAAGGCCTGCTGGACGCCGTCGCCGTGGTGCACGTCCACGTCGATGTAGGCGACGCGTTCGGCGCCGAGTTCCAGCAGTCGGGCGATCGCCAGGGCCGGGTCGTTGTAGATGCAGAAGCCGGACGCCTGGCCGGGCATCGCGTGGTGCAGGCCGCCCGCGAAGTTGACGGCGTGCGGGGTGCGGCCGCTCCACACCGCCTCGGCGGCGGCGACCGACTGGCCGGCGATCAGTGCGGAGGCGGTGTGCAGGGCGGGGAACGACCAGTTGTCGTCCGTGCCGAGGCCGTGTGCGGGGTCGGTGGCGGACGGGTCGGCGGCGGCCTGCTTGACGGCCGCGACGTAGTCGGCGGTGTGCACCAGGCGGAGGGTGGAGTCGCCGGCGGCGGGGGCTGAGCGGACTGTCACGGTCGGCCGCTCGGTCAGTCCGAGGGATTCGATCAGACGCATCGTCAGGGCGAGGCGGGTCGGGTCCATGGGGTGGCCCGGCCCGAAGTCGTAGCCGGTTTGGGCCTCGTCCCAGAAGAGGTGCAGTCCGCAAGTTTCTGCCATGGGCACACGGTATCCGGCGGGGCGTGAGGGGGTTGGGACGCGTCCGCCTGCCGGCAGCGGGAGTGCCTGCCGGGAGCGGACGCCCGTGCCGGGGGGCGCGAGCACGTGCAGGTCATTGGGGGCGGCGCGATCTTTCCCCGGGTCGGCTTCCGATTCGCGCAGTTCCCCGCGCCCCTGGTTTCGCGACCACCCGCGCTGCCGGGTTCGCGACCGCCCCCGCTGCCGGGTTCGCGACCGCCTGCGCCGTTGGGTTGGCGGCCACCTGCCAGGGGCGCGAGCACGTGCAGGTCATTGGGGGCGGCGCGATCTTTCCCCGGGTCAGCTTCCGTCTCGCGCAGTTCCTCGCGCCCCTGGGTTTGCAAGCACCCGCGCCTCGGGGTTCGCGGCCGGCTTCGCGGTGGGGGCGAAGTGGCCGGCGAGGGGGAGGATGGCCAGGATCAGGAGCATGGGGGCGCCGAACGCCCAGCGGTAGTCGGTGAGTTCGGCGAGGGTGCCGACGAGCGGGGAGCCGATCAGGAAGCCGACGTAGTTGAAGAGGTTGAGGCGGGCGACGGCGGCGTCGCTCGCGTGCGGGAGGAGGCGGCCGCCGGCGGCGAAGACCTGGGGGATGATCGCGCAGATGCCGAGGCCGAGGACGGTGAAGCCGAGGATGCCGGCCCAGGTGCCGGGGGCGGTGGCGGCGATCAGGAAGCCGGCGCCGGCCAGGCCCGCGCCGGCCCGGACGACGGGGACGGCGCCGAAGCGCTGGACGGCGCGGTCGCCGACGGCGCGGCCGAGCAGCATGGCGACCATGTAGCCGAGGTAGGAGAGTTTGGCGAGGTCCTCGCGGCTGCCGAGGCCGTCGGTGAGGTACTTGACGCTGTAGTTGGAGACCGAGGCGTCGGCGATGTAGGCGAAGGCCATCGCGGCGCACAGCGGCAGCAGGGGCCGCCAGGGGATGCGGCGGGCGGCGAGTTCGACGGCTTCGCGGACGGCGTCGCCGAGTTCGGCGGGTCCGGCGAAGTGGCGGCCGACCAGGAGCGCGGCGGGGACGAGGACGATCGCGGTGCCGCCGAAGACGGCGGGCAGTCCGGCGTCGTAGTGCGCGCCGAGGCCGGCGAGGGCGGCGCCGGCGATGCCGCCGAGGCTGAACGCGGCGTGGAAGCCGATCATGATGCTGCGGCCGTAGCGGTGCTGGAGGCCGACGCCGAGCATGTTCATGGAGGCGTCGAGGGCGCCCACCAGGATGCCGAACAGGCCGAGGGCGAGGGCGAGTTGCCAGAGCCGGTCGCCGAGTCCGGCGAGCGCGAGGGCGACGCAGATGGCGGGTTGGACGATCCGCAGGACGCGGCGGGGGGTGGTGCGCCTGACCAGGGCCTCGGAGCCGATGGAGCCGACGCCGGCCAGGACCGGGACGGCGGCCAGGAAGACCGGCAGCAGGGCGTCGCTGAGGCCGTAGCGGCCTTGGATCTCGGGGATGCAGGTGACCAGCAGGGCGAAGGTGATGCCCTGGAGGAGGAAGGAGAGTGCCAGCGCGGCACGGGCCCTGCGCAGTCGCGGGGTGGGTTCGGCCATGGCCGTGACCTGCATCGGAACCTCGCTCACCACCGACGCTACCGGCCGGTACGAAGGATGTTGGCCAGAGCGTAGGGGGTGGGCGGCGTCGGCGGGAGGGGTCGCGCGCGATCAGTTCAGGAGGTCGATCGCCCGTTCCAGGTCGGTGTAGAGGCCGGTGGCTCCGGCGGCGGTGAGCTTGGCCGGGTCGGTGAGCGCGGCGTACCCGTACACGTCCATTCCGGCGGCGCGGGCGGCGAGGACGCCGTTGCCGCTGTCCTCCAGGACCAGGCAGCGGGCCGGGTCGGCGCCCATGGTGCGGGCGGCGTGCAGGAACAGGTCGGGGGCGGGCTTGCCGATGCCGACGTCCTGCGCGGAGAACAGCAGCTCGTCGGTGAAGTACCCGGACAGGCCGGTGAGCCGGTGGGCGGTGCGGATCCACGAGTGGTGCGCGGAGGAGGCCACGCAGTAGCGGACGCCGCGCTCCCGGAGCCGGCCCAGGAAGGCCTCGGCGCCGCGTACGGGCTTGAGCTCGCCGTCGAACGCGGCGAACACCCGGTCGTGGAACAGGTCGTCGAAGCCCTCGGGGAGGGCGGCCCCGTACCGCTGCGCGATCACGTCGTGGACGTGGTGCGCGGCGGTGCCCATGAAGTCGCGGTAGGAGTCCTCGACGGTGGTGGGGTAGCCGAGTTCGGTGAGGTACTCGGCGAGCACCCGGTTGGATATCGGCTCGCTGTCCACCAGCACGCCGTCGTTGTCGAGGATCAGCAGGTCGTAGCTCACGTTGCTCCAGGTTACTTTCCGCCGGTGGCGAGTTCCCGGGAGCGGTCCCGGGCGGCTTCGAGGGCGCCGAGCAGGGCGGCCCGGACGCCGTGGTTCTCCAGTTCGCGGATGGCCGCGATGGTGGTGCCGGCGGGGGAGGTGACGGCCTCGCGGAGCTTGACGGGGTGCTCGCCGGAGTCGCGGAGCATCACCGAGGCGCCGATCGCGGACTGCACGATCAGCTCGTGGGCGACCTGCCGGGGCAGGCCGAGCAGGATGCCGGCGTCGATCATCGCCTCGACCAGGAAGTAGAAGTAGGCGGGGCCGGAGCCGGACAGCGCGGTGGCCGCGTCCTGCTGGCTCTCGGGGACGCGCAGCGCCTTGCCGACCGAGCGGAAGATCGCCTCGGTGCGCTCCAGGTGGGCCTCGGTGGCGTGCGAGCCGCCGGAGATCACGCTCATGCCCTCGTCCACCAGCACCGGGGTGTTGGGCATGACCCGCACCACGGGGGTGCCGGGGGCGAGCCGTTCCTCGAACCAGTCGGTGGGGATGCCGGCGGCGGCCGAGACGATCAGCTTGTCGGCGGCGACGTGCTCGGCGAGTTCGTCCAGCAGGGTGCCCATGTCCTGCGGCTTGACGGCCAGGATCAGGGTGTCGGCGAGCTTGGCGGCCTCGGCGTTGGTGACGGGGGCGACGCCGTAGCGGTCGGCGAGTTCGGTGGCGCGCTCGAAGCGCCGGGCGGTGACCAGCACGTCGCCCGGGTCGGTGCCGGCCCGCAGCAGGCCGGAGAGCAGCGCTTCGCCGATCTTGCCGGTGCCGAGGAAGGCGATCTTCTGACCGGCGGTGGTGCTGTTGCTCATGGGGCCCTCCGTGCGCTGCGGTTCGTGCCCGCCATCTTGCCCCGGATCCCCTCCCCCGCGACGCGTCCGTCCACCCTGCGGGCGGGGTCAGTCGGTGTCGTCCTCGTCCGCGTCGGCCACCACGCCGAGCAGGAACTCGGCGTCGCGGACGGTCTCGTCGGTGATCCGGACGCCGGTGAGCCGCTCGGCCAGCGCGAAGAACGCCGCCTGCTTGCCGGACCCGTGGTAGCCGACCTCGCGCAGCAGCGGTTCGAGGGCCCCCGGGTCGCTGCCGTAGGACCACTCGGGCTCCTCGAAGCCGGTGACCACTTCGCCGTCCCGGCAGTGGGTGAAGTGCTGCATGGGCTTGCCGGCGTTGCTGTCGTGGGTGACGGTGACGCCGCCCGCGGAGAGCGCCGGCAGGTGGCCGCCGACGCCGACGCCGGAGTCGAGGGCGAGCAGCAGCGTCCAGTCGCCGCCCTCCCCCGGGACGGTGACGGCGGCCGCGGCGAACGAGTCGTTCTGGTAGTCGTCGACCCACTCGCGCAGTTCCTCGTGGCAGTCGAGCAGGTCGTCGAAGCCGTCGCCGAAGCCCTGCGGGACGGCGCCGATCACCTCCAGCACCTGCTGCGGAGTGCGGCCGCGCACCAGGGTGAGGGAGTACCCGTCCTGGTCGCAGCGCCCGAACCACTGGGAGCGGGCGAGCCAGGCGTAGTCGTTCGCGGTCGAGGTCATCGGACCAGTGTGCCCGCCCGGGCCGACAGGGTGTCACCGGCTGCGTGCCGTGCGGCGGCGGGGCCCCGTAGGGGGAATCTCAGGGGTTCGAGTGCTGGATTCCCGGGCGGCCGTGGAGGACCGTGGGAGGCATGGGACACGGAGAGTTGTCAGGACGTGAGAACCGTCAGGTCGCCGTCGCCGCGGCGACGCTCGGGCCCTGGCGGACGGCGACGGCGGTGGGCGCGGTGGTCGGTGGCGCCGCGCTCGCGGTGGACGTGGTGACCGGGCACTGGGCGATGGACATCCTGGCGGGGCCGGTCGGCCTCGGGCTGTTCTTCTTCTTCCTGGTGGGCACGGTCGGCGGGCGGCTGCGCAAGGGCGGCGACCGGCGGCTGGCGCGCTGGGCGGCCGAGCACCCGTGGCAGTCGGCGGTCCCGGCGTCGGGGGCGCTGTGGCTGGCGAACACCGTGAACCTGTGGCTGCTGGGCGACTGGAACCTGTTCGCGGCGCTGTTCACCTCGCTGCTGCCGGCCGGTCTGCTGCTGGCCGTGGCGGGCGTCGTGGGTTCGGTGAAGGCGGCCCGCAAGGAGTAGCCGCCCGCAAGGCGTGGTTCTCCCGGCCCCCGGTGTCGGGCGTGTCGGCGGCGGTCGGCATACTTCCGGCCGTGCCGAGAATTGCGGGGCCGGGGCCGGAGAACGGCGAGCCCGGACGACAGGGGAACCCGTTCGCGGGGCCGGCGCCGGACGAGCGCGAGCCGCTGTGGGCGGACCGGACGACGCGCCGGACGCAGGTCGCACTGATGGTGTTCGGGGTGCTGATGCTCGTTTTCACGGTGGTGGTGCTGGCCGTGAAGGGGAACCCGAAGGAGAAGCTGCGGGAGCGGGCCTCGGCGCGGCCGCCGGCGAAGGCGGCGCCGGCCGCGCCGAGCAGCACACCGCCGGCCGTGGTGCCGGG